>NZ_JARVRY010000041.1:0-67756 GCF_030209485.1 Novosphingobium sp. fls2-241-R2A-195 | reverse complement strand
GACCAGTCGGGCCGCCAGGACCAGTCGGGCCGCCAGGACCAGTCGGGCCGCCAGGACCAGTCGGGCCGCCAGGGCCGGTCGGACCGCCAGGGCCAGTCGGACCGCCGGGGCCAGTCGGACCGGACGGATCACTTGGACCGGTTGGGCCGCTCGGGCCTGACGGCGTGCCACCGCCGCCAGCACCGACACGGAACCCGACGCCATCGGCGCAGGCTCCCAGCAGAAGAAGGGGAATGGCGCTCGCACACAGCAATATGTGCCTTGTCGATTTGCGCTGCTTACTAAGCGGCATCTTGTTGTCCTCCATAAAATGCCCAGTCCGCAAAGGCTAAAGGACTGTCGTGGAAGACATCGCGCTCAGAAGAAGCCGCCCCGGCTAGAGGCTCAAACGGGCACCTCCAGCTTATCCGGCCCGTTTTCGCAAACAGCTGTGCATGCCTGGGAAAACGGCTCGCGAGAAAAGCACCGGACGGTGCATCGCCCTCGAAATCTGGCAAGAACCCGGAAAAAGCAAAGGCTCGCGAGCAAAATCCGCTTTGCGCGCGAGCCGGGAGATGGAGCCGAAATGACGGTTATTTATATCCGCATCCACGCTCGGCGGATACGAGAGCGCCGCAACTCAGTCTGCTGCGGCTTCGATCTCGCGGGCGACTCGGGCGCGGCTGTCCAGAACGGCTTCTCGGACGATCGCCAGCACCTGATCGAGATCGGTATCGGGCGTCAGGGTCAGTTCGACCGCAAGGCCGTCCTTGACCGACCTTACCCGCCCGACCCGCGCATCGCCCACCAGCAGTACGGTTTCGCTCCCCTGCGACGTGGAGCCTTCTCCCGCTGCATGCTTCAGACGAGACAGGACCGTCGCGGCCGAGATCATCTTCTCGCCCGCCGCCGCGAAGCGTTGCTGTTCATGCCCGATGGCCCGCGCGGCGACCAGCACGCGCTCGCGCTGCTCGCCACGACGCAGCAACGGGGTCAACACTTCGGAATGGCGCACACGCAGTTCTTCGCGCGTGGCGAAGGCATCGACCACCTCGTCCGGCATCTGCGCGAGCGACAGCAGGCGGCTGAGCTGGCTGTTGGAAAGGTTCAGAGCCTCGGCCATGCGCGACTGGACACCGCCGTAGAAGCGATCGACCGCACTCTGGTAACTGCGCGCGCGATCCAGCTCCGTGATATCCTGCCGCTCACGGTTCTCGATGTCCGCAAGGCGGAAGGCTTCCTCGTCGCTCAGGTCGACGATCATCGCATTGAGGCGGATCTCGGGGCGGCCATTGTGATTCAGCCAGTCCACACAGAACCGGCGCCGGCTGCCGACCAGCAGTTCGTAGGGACAATCCGCCCCCGGAGCGTTGTGACGGACGAGTACCGGAATGCGGTTCCCGTCTTCCTGCGCAATCGATTCTATGAGTGAACGGCAGCTTTCGGCCGAAAGTCCAGGCACGTCGCGTGGATTGCCATCCCATACCGAACAGTCGGATGGACGGATGGAAATTGCCGTACGCCCCCTTGATCCTCCCTGCGCGACGCCGGCCAGCCGCTGATCGAGGCGTGAAAGTTCCTCGCTTTCGAAGCGCAAAGCCTCTGCCGGTTCCGGTTCATAGGATAGCGTCGTCAATATATCCCGAACAAAGCTCCCCACCGTGCGTCCCCTTCGTTGCTATGATCCATTGGATCGAGCCCAAGCCGACCATAGCGAAAGGAATGGCTCCGCCGCCCGGCGAACTAGGTTCGGATCGGCTCTATTTCCTCGCGAAAAGACTGCGATTTCAGAAGCGGTGATTGGCCGTTATCGCGAAACCATGGATGCGGCGGTCGTTGGCGAACTCGCCGGAATAGGACAGTCGAAGCGCCGTCCGCTCGCCGTGCACCGCACTGATCCCGGCTCCTACGACTGCGCCATCACGATCGTAGCGGGTGGACGGTAGCGTGAAGATCGACGTGCCGCCCTGCAGGAAGATCGCCTCGATCCGGCTTTCCGGCCGCGACCGCAATTCCCGCTGCCACTGCGCCTCGACGCTGGGGCGCAAGGTCCATGCCCCCTTCCGGAGCGATGCGGAAGCCCGCATCCCCAGACTGCTGCGCACCGATTCCGTCTTGAACTTGGCAACGGCAAGTGAAGCCGGCCCACCACTTTCGACGAAGCCGCCGAGATCAGCATAGCGATAGTGAAGCCCGGCGAAAGGTTGCGCCCGAAGGACGCCGAGCTTGAAGATGCCTCCGGCCTCTACCGTGGCCGCGGCGTTGTCGCCGTTTGGCCCGGACTGCAGCCGGTCGCTGAAGCCAGTGAAACTGACTTGGCGTCTCAACTGATACCAGCTGCGGGTATAGCCCGCCGTGGCATCCACATAATAACGTCCATTGGTATAGCTGGCGTAAGGCGTGACGTTGGCATTGAACAGCGTGCTGCGGGGTTGCTGGCTGCGATCCAGGTTCGCATCGATGCCATCAATCCCGATCGACGTGCCCAGGATCAATCCCGGCACCGGCGAAATGTCGAAACCCGCCCGGATCGAGCGGCTGTCGAAATTGGCGCGCGGCCGATCCGGCCTTGCGTGATAGTCGCCTTGTTTGAGGCCGTAGCTGACCATCACATTGATCGTGCGCTCACCACTTACCGGCACTCCTGGCGAAGCATCGAGTGCAAACTCGCGACGCTGCGCCAGGTAGCCGCGGATTTCCCGGTCGGTTGCGTCCATGGACTGGATCGAGAGCCGAGGCATAAGCCGATAAGGCGCCGCACCGAGTTGCCCGAGCGCTTCGGCCCGAGCACTCGCATCGGGGAGCGCATCAATCGCATCAAGGATGCCTGCATACCCCGCCGCTGCCGACGGTGCGAGGGCATCGAGGGCTGCACCGACCGCCGCCTGACCCGGTGTAGTGCCGTCAGCCTCATAACTCTGCGCGAAAACAGGTGCGGAATGCACGCCGAGTGCAACGGCGCATACCGCAAGACCAATCGCAAGGCGCATCGTCGAGCCGGATTTTGAATGCTGCAAGTTTGTTTCCTCCGCCGTTATCGCAAAGCTCCGAGTGCCTTGCGCTTTCCGTCTGGTGTCAGGCTTTATGATGTTACGTCCGTGAGGCATCTGGCCAGTCGAACTGCCCTCGCTGCGAAGGCTTCCTACGAGAGCGGCGCCTCGATGGCTTTTCAGGTAAGCAGCCCCGTGTTGCGTGCCGTCCGGAGTGCCTGCACCTCTTCCCGGCCTGCAGGACCCATGCGAGAAGACCTTTTGCGAGGCATTGCGCGGCGAAGCAGAGGAAAGGGCCAATTCGGACCCAGTCTCGCCCGCGACGTCAGCGCCAGTTCGGGCCTTCAACCCAGGTTACGAGGCTTCGGCGCAAGCCGTCGGTCACCGGAAGTACCCGGTGCTGCAGGAAGGAGGGAAAGATCAAGACACTGCCCCTTCCGGCGAAAGTCTCACCTGGGCTCTGGATGCCGAAGAACTCAAATTCGCCGCCCTTGTAGTCGTCCGGTGCCGACAATTGCACCACGACTGAAAGCTTGCGCGCATATGGGCGTGTTGATTCCAGCCACACGTCCTGATGCCAATCGTAGTGCCCGTTGTTAGTGGCACGATATTCGGTGAACTGGATTTCGTACGGCGCATCGATATCGACGCCGAAGTTGGTGCGGTTCGATGAACGGACGAGGTTCATGAGCCGCACGACAATGTCGCGCTCCTGAATCGCGTCCAGCCAGCGGATAGTCGAACTACGGTAGCTTTGATCGCTGCGAAGGGTATCGGAGAATCCGATCGTAGCATTGGCCTCAGGATACTTTCGTGCGCGTGCGAGTATCTTGTCGCACTCAGCCGGCGACAGCGCGCCGGACCAGGCCTCCCAAACATTCTGCATGAATAGCCCCTATTCTGGCCTTGCGCCTTTTTGCGTATACGCAAAAGCGGGAAATCAGAGTGTCCGGGACACGCTGAAGAAGAACCGCGCCTTGCTGCTCATCCCATCGAATGGCTTCTTGACGGGGACAGCAACCTGACCTGTCGCGGTCCAGCCCTTCAGGGGCGTCACGCGAATGCCTCCACCCGCCGACGCGAGCGAGTAGTCACGGCCCGGCAGATTGTAGACAGGACGCGCAAGCGAACGCGCAAGTGCGGCATCAGTATACGCAAAAAATGTTAGCGCTCTCGCGCTCGACTTGCTGCCAAGCGCTCGCCAGGATAGTTCTGCGGATCCGGAAACCGCCCTGTCAGCGGTGAGAAATCCGTCGCGGTAGGCAAGGCCCGCTCCTTCTCCGCCAAGTACGACACGTTCGGTCGTCGGCAATCGATCGGGACTATATTGACCTCGCAAACTGATCTTGGCAGCGAACCTGGGATCGAGTTCCTTCACGAAAGTCGCCTGAAGGTTAGCCTTGCGGAACGCCACCCGGGAATATCCCGAGATCGCCCGGGCCCCCAAGCCGCCAAGGCCGTGGCTTAGAGAGAGCGAGACGCCGTAGCCGCTCGTCTTCCCGATCGCGGACCAACTCGCACCCAGACGCGCGGCGCGCGTACGGAACCCGCCGAATGCGGTATCGAGGTAATAATTGTCGCTGTTCGTGCCATCAAGCGAGGCTGTCAGCGTCAGGTTGCGCTTATAGCTGCGAACCAGCGGATGACTGACGACGATGCCGAGTTGCTTGGCCTCGCCCAAAATGTCGAGATCGCGTGTCCGGGTCCGCACGTAAGCGCCTGTAAGGCCCACTGTGGTACCGCTCGATCCAATGGGAGTCTGGTGGCTCGCCGAGTAGAATTGATAGCGGTGCGGCTGAAGGGGAACGTAACCCGACAGGCGCGTGCTGTCGCCCTCACGGAGCAGACCGTTGAATGCCACTGCAGCCTGCGCCTGCGCTCCGGTGGTGACGTTGAAGACGCCGCGATTGTTGAGGTTGACGGTGATCTCGACCTGCTTGCGACGCACATCGAGATCGAGCGCGAGTTCGCCTGGCTTCGCCGTGCCGCGCAGCTTCGCCTCTACCGTCTGGCCGGGAATGTCACGCAGCAAAGACAGCGTTCGCTCGATCGTCGACTTGTGCGTCGGCGTGTCCCGCATGAGGCGCTTTATATGGGCGTCGATGAGCCGCTTGGGTGTACTGCTGGTTTCCCCCGCCAGAGCATATTGTACGATCCGCCCCTCAAGCACCTGAACCGTCAGCACGCCGTCCGCCGCCGACTGCGCGGGAATGCTCACGGCATAGAACGCAATGTCACTGCTCGCGTAAGCTGCGCTGACCGCGTTCGCGAGCTTCTGCAATGCGTCCCGGTCTAACGGCCCACCGACGAAGGGACCCGTTGCGGCGTCGAGTTTCCTGCGATCGAGAGTAGCGCCAAGGTAGCGGACCTCCTTGAGCGCCACGGTGCTGGCTGCGGTGTCCACGCTTACAGGCGCGGAGGGAAGTTCCGCCGGCGGCGCGGCGCGCGGGATCGCGGGGTCCTGTCGATCGAGTCGGTCCCTGTCGATGGTCGGCGACTGATTGAGCGCCTTGGAGCCCTGTGCCAGCGAAGGCTGAGCCGCAATCGTGAGGGCCGCACCTACGACGAGCAGGGCGCGACGGATTGCTCCGGAAGTCCGGAACCTGCGCATCGCGCCGTCGCGCGCGTTCTCGGGAATTGCCCTCATGATCTTCGATTGCCTGATTTTGCCCGCATAGCGAGCGAGTTGCCCGGCATCAGGTTACGAAGCCATCGCCGCCGTTCATCTCAAATCGAAGCCGTTTCGAGGGTATCGGGCACGCAAGGCGCCTTGTCAGCGTGTCGTCTGGCGACGGAGTACCGTCCGGGTCACCCAGAAAAGCGGCCTGCCCCATGGAAAACCGCTGCGATGGTTACGCAAACACCGCTGGCGGACGCAACCCAGGGCCTTGCTATGGCATCTTCAAGGTAGCGTCGGATCGGTTGCGATCCCGGGCGCTAATTGCCGCTACGTCGGGTTACGGAGACCAATAAACCGCAAATTTTACCATCAGAACTTCGCGGATCGATACGTAGGGCGTGCATGCTTTTCATCGCACTGACAAGCATTTACTTACCGCTAACCTTTACAACCTTATCGCCGTGGCTGGAACAGAGAGGCCTGACGCGAGCAAGATGCTGTCCAAGGATACAACCCTGACAAGCGCGGCAACCTCCGCGAGCACCTTTACCGATGGTCGAGCCTGGCTTGCGATCGCGGCGGCCTGGACCGGTTTCGCAACGAGCTTCCGGAAGGCGATTATGCATGCGCTGGCCGCGGCGGCCTTGGCGCTTATGCTGTCAGGAAAGGTCTCTTCGACAGCGATCATGGCATGGCTGACCCTGGCGGCGCTCGCGCCGCTGCTCGACAGCCGGCTAAACCGTACACGGCACCGGCCTTCGCCCGGCTGGCTATCATCACATGCCGGGACGATACTCTCTGCAGTGCCGTGGGCCTTGCCCTTGTGGGCTTTCGGATCGCAGGCAGGCATGGAAACGGCGACGCAGTTGTGGGCGGTGCTCGCTCTGTTGATGGCAGCATCGGTTTCGCGTGCAACCGCAACGCCGGGAGCAGCTCTCATCTTCTGCGGCATCGTGGGCAATTCCAGTGCGGCCTGGTTCCTGCTCGCATCCGATCCGGCCATGGCCACGATCGCACTGCTGTTCGTCGCGATCACATCCGCAGCCATCGTGGAACGAAAACGCGCCTCTGCTGCTTCGAAAGTCGGCGGAAAAGCCGACGGACAACCGGTCCGCAGTGCCGATGCCGCGGCATCGGCGCAATGCGAGTTCGGACAAGACGGTGCACACTGGCATTGGCAAACCGATGTGTCCCTGCGCCTCCTTGGCGTTTCGCCGCGCTTTGCGCTCGCAGCGGGACGCGATCCCTCCGATCTGGAAGGCATCTCATTTCGCAGGCTGATCGCGGGAGCGTGTGTCGGGGACACTCCTCTGGCTTGCGCCGAACTCGCCGAGCGCATGAAACGTCGCGAAGACATCTGCGACCTTGCCATCAAGGTCAGTACCGGCGGACGAACCCAGTGGTGGAAATTGTCAGCTCAACCGCATTACTGCGAGGATAGGTTCGTAGGCTATCGCGGAACCGGATGCGATGTAACCGAAGGCCGGGAAAATCTCGAAACAATGAACCGCATGGCCCGGTATGACTCTCTGACGGGACTACCGAACCGGGCGATGGTCACCGAAGCGCTGGCATCGGCACTTGATCGTACCGCGCAGCGGCAGCGCAATGCCTGCGCGTTCCTTATGATCGATCTCGATCGGTTCAAGGCGGTGAACGACACGCTCGGCCACGATGTCGGCGATACTCTGCTGGTGCGCGTTGCCGAAAGGCTAAGGGAGCAGATCGCCGACAGCGACCTGTGCGGCCGTTTCAGTGGCGATGCCTTCGCGGTAGTCGTTCCTGATGCATCCGACCTCGACCGGGTCAGACTTTTGATCCGGCGGATCACGGATCGGCTGATCCAACCCTACGAGATCGGGCATCATACGGTATTCGTGGGCGCTTCCGTAGGCTGGGCCGTGGGGCCGCACGACGGTGCAAACGCCGAGATGATGATGCGCAATGCCGACCTTGCACTTTACCGCGCCAAGGAGGCCCGCGGCAATTCGCACTGCCGCTACGAGCGCAGCTTCCACGCGCACGCCGAAGAACGTCGCAAGCTGGAGATAGCGTTGCGGGGCGCCATGAAGCACAACGAACTGCACCTCGTGTTCCAGCCCGTGGTCGATGCGCAGTCGGAAGCGATAACCAGTTTCGAGGCACTGCTGCGCTGGCGAAACGCAGAGTATGGCACAGTTAGCCCGGAAAAGTTCATCCCTCTCGCGGAAGAGACACGCCTCATCATTCCCATCGGGGAATGGGTATTACGCGAAGCCTGCAAGGCGGCGGCCGGTTGGCCGGGGGACGTACGCATCGCAGTAAACGTGTCTGGCGAGCAGTTGCTGGACCCGAACTTCGTCACGAACATCGTCAGTGCCCTTGCGGCAAGCGGCCTAGCTCCCGAACGTCTCGAGATCGAGGTTACCGAAAGCATCTTCCTGAGCGACGCGACGCGGGCCTGTACCGCTTTAGAGCACGTCATGGCGCTGGGATGTACGGTGGCGCTGGACGATTTCGGCACCGGCTATTCGTCACTGGGCTACTTGCGCAACATACGCTTCTCCACGATCAAGCTCGATCGATCGTTCGTTCAGGGCGCCGCTGGCGGAAACAGGGAATGCCTTGCGATCCTGCGCGCAGTGGTGACCCTGGCGGACAGTCTGGGCATCAGCACCACCGCGGAAGGGGTCGAAACCCGCCGGGATGTCGACCTCGTAAGGGCTCTCGGTTGCAGCAAGATCCAGGGGTACTATTTCGGGAAGCCGCAGGATGCGCCTGCGGCACGGTCGATGTTCGAGATGTCCTGATACGCCCGACTGCTTCGACTTTGTGAGATTGGTTCGCAACAACTGCTCTCCTAGTCCGCGCGGCATGGATCACCCACCCGCGAACAGAATGGAACCCAGGACGCGGGATGCTCTGAGCCTTTTGCTGGAGAATCGTCCCGCTCTCATCCGCTATGCCGTGACGATCGTGGGCGATGTCGGTCTGGCCTAAGACATCGTCCAGAACGCCTGACGTCGAGAGACAAGAGGCCAGGCCACAGCCGGAGCGGGAAATTCCGCGCCAGCCGATGGTCGTGCTCGCCGCCGGACCGGCCAACGAGCCCCTTGCCTCCGAGCTGGCGGAAATCGTCGATCCCGGCTCGACTGGGAGGCATCGGTCCTCGCTCACCTGGAGCGCTTCCGCCGCTATCCGCGCCCGTGCCCACGCGGCCCGGCAACAGGGCGCGGTGCAAGTGCGCTTCACGATGAACCGCGTAAGGTTCGTCCTGTCCTGCGCGATCGTGCGCAAGTCCGGCCCATTCATGCTCGATCAGGCGGCGCTCGACACGCTGCGGCGCGCGCAGCCCCTGCCCGCCATTCGTGCGGGACGTCCCGATACCGTGGAACTGACCGTGCCGATCGAGTTCGATCTCCGCTAGGCCGTAGCCGACCAGCGCCCGGGGACCATCACCTGCTTCCACAAGGCCGGCCCCGCGAACAGCAGGGCATCGCCCACGACCATGAGCACGACGACGATCGCGCACAGGCCAAGATCGGCAAGGCTGGCCGGTGCGGGCGGATGGGCGTGCACCCGCGTGTACAGCACGCGCACCGTCATCGCCGCGAGCGTCAGGACAGCGAGGCCGCCGATGCGCAAGCCGATCTGCGCCGCCAGAGTTTCATGCCAACGGATCATATGTCACCTCCTTTGAGGAGGCGCTTCAGCTACGCACCTTCGCATAGCAATTCGAGAGGGGAACCCTTGGCTCCACATTGAGATTGCATAAGATCGCGGCGGAATTTGCGCCGGAAAAATGCAAATCATATGCCGATCATATGCGTTCGGCACCTTGCCGATATGGAGATCAAATGCGGTTCCATGGCATGGGCATCGGGCAAAGCAACCAAGAGGGCATGACTTGAGCAGCGACCAGACCGGTGCGATTTCGGGCCACGGCAGCGGGCCTCACGGGCGGCTACCGACGCTCGCGCTCGGTGCGCTGGGCGTGGTGTTCGGGGACATCGGCACGTCCCCGCTTTACGCCCTCAAGGAGAGCTTCGTCGGGCACCATCCACTGGCGGTGGACCACGCTCACATCTTCGGCGTGCTCTCGCTGATCTTCTGGACGATGACGCTGATCGTGACGTTCAAGTACGTCTTCATCGTCATGCGCGCCGACAACGAGGGCGAAGGCGGCTCGATGGCGCTGCTGGCGCTGATCGGCCGGAGTCTGGGCGAAACGCGCTGGACGCCGGTGATCGCGATGCTGGGCGTGATCGCGACCGCGCTGTTCTATGGCGATGCGATCATCACCCCCGCCATCTCCGTGCTGTCGGCGGTCGAGGGACTTACCGTCGTGGAGACGTCGCTGGGCGAACTAGTGCTGCCGATCGCGATCGTCATCCTGCTCGGCCTGTTCCTGATCCAGAAGCACGGCACCGAGCGGGTCGGCGCATTCTTCGGGCCGGTCATGGCGGTGTACTTCGTTGTTCTCGCGGTGCTGGGCGTGACCAACATCATCGTCCATCCTCAGATCATCGGCATCGTCAACCCGTACTGGGCTTGGCACTTCTTCGCGCTCGATCCCAGGCTGGCGTTCCTCGCGCTGGGATCGGTGGTGCTGGCGGTGACCGGCGCGGAGGCGCTCTATGCCGACATGGGGCATTTCGGCCGCAAGGCCATCAGCCTCGCCTGGCTCTACGCCGCGCTGCCCTGCCTCATGCTCAACTACATGGGACAGGGCGCTCTGCTGCTCGACCATCCCGAGGCGGCGAGCAATCCCTTCTTCCTGCTCGCCCCGGAATGGGCACGACTGCCGCTGGTGATCCTCGCGACGCTGGCCACGGTCATCGCCAGCCAGGCAGTGATTTCGGGCGCGTTCTCGATCACCCGGCAGGCGGTGCAGCTCGGCTTCCTGCCGAGGCTGCGCATCCTCCACACCAGCGCTTCGGCGGAGGGGCAAGTCTACGTACCAATCGTCAACTGGGCTCTGCTGATCTTCGTCGTCCTGCTGGTGCTCTCGTTCCGGTCATCGAGCAGCCTCGCTGCGGCTTACGGCATCGCGGTGACAGGGACGATGGTGATCACCACCTGCATGCTGGGCGTCCTGACCTTCAGCGTCTGGCGCTGGTCGCCGGTGGTGGCGGGGACTGTCACCGGACTGTTCCTGATCATCGACGGAGCCTACTTCCTGTCGAACGCGACGAAGATCCCCGACGGCGGCTGGTTCCCGCTGCTGGTCGCCGCGATCGTCTTCGTAATGCTCACCACGTGGTCCACGGGCCGCAAGGTCATGCGCCGCTATCTTGCAGAAGGGGCCATCGACCTCGACCTGTTCATCAAGTCCACGGCGGGATCGGTACGCCGCGTCGCGGGTACGGCCGTCTTCCTCTCCTCCACCAGCGAAGGTGTGCCGCCCGCGCTGCTTCACAACGTCAAGCACAACAAGGTGTTGCACGAGCGCATCGTCATCCTCACGGTGACGACCGAAGCGGTGCCGTCGATGCCGGAGGAAGGCCGCATCACCATCGCCGATCACGGCGCGAACTTCTACCGCATGCGCCTGCGCCACGGCTTCCTCGAGGACGTGGACATTCCCGCCTCGCTCAAGACCATCACCACCTGCGGTGCGCCGTTCGGGTCGATGGACACCAGCTACTTCCTCAGCCGCCAGACCCTGATCGCCTCCGAGAAGCCCGGCATGGCGCTCTGGCGCGAGAAGCTCTTCGCGTGGATGATCCGCAATGCGGCGACGCCGATGGAGTTCTTCAACCTGCCGACGAACCGTGTCGTCGAACTCGGCTCGCAAGTGGAGATCTGAGAGCCCGCGCGCCCGTCACTCCGGCGACACGTGCAGGCGATAGCCCACGCCGATCTCGTTGCCGATGATTTGCGGGCGCTGCGGATCGTCCTCCAGCTTCTGCCGCAGGTTGCGCACCAGCACGCGCAGGTATTCGACGTGCCGCTCGTTCTCGGACGGCCAGACCTGCATCATGATCTGGTGGTGCGTGATGACCCGCCCCGGATGCTGCGCCAGTTGCGCGACCACGGCATATTCCTTGGGCGTGAGGTGCACTTCCCTGCCCGCCTTGGTGATGCGCCGCTCCATCAGGTCGATCGACACGTCTCCCGCAGTCACGGCCGACACGCCGCCGCCCCGCGCCATCCGGTGCCGCAGCGCCACGCGCAGGCGCGCCAGCAGTTCGTCAGTGTCGAACGGCTTGGTCAGGTAATCGTCCGCCCCCAGATCCAGCGCCGCCACCTTTTCGTCCGTGGCATCGCGCGCCGAGACGATGATCAGCGTCGCGTCGGTCTCCTTCTTGATCAGCGGCACCAGTTCCAGCCCGTCACGATCGGGCAGGCCAAGGTCCAGCAGCACGAGATCTGGGCGCTCCTCGCGCAGCCGCTCCATCGTCTCGCGCGCGTTGCCTGCCTCGACCGTCGCATAGTCGGCCCTTCCGAGCGCCGTCTGGATCAGGCGCCGGATATGCGGCTCGTCATCGACGATGAGCACCTTGTGGCGGGTCTTCATGGCATGTCCTCATTGTCGAGGTGCCGGATGATCAGCGCCTCGGGAATACGGATGGTGAAGCAGGCGCCGAAGGGGTCCTCGGCGTTGGCGGCCTCGACCGACAGGCCCATGGCCTCGGCGAAACCCTTGACGATGGCGAGGCCGAGCCCGGTGCCATGGCGCACCCGGTCGGAGCCTTCGAGCCGGGTGAACGTCTCGAACACGCGCTTTTCCTGACCCGGCGGAATGCCCGGCCCCCGATCGATCACCGACAACCGCAAGGCGCCCGGCGAACGACGGCAGCGCACCAGGATCGGCGTCCCGGGTTCGCCATAGCGCCCGGCGTTGTCGAGCAGGTTGATGAGGCAGTGGTGCAGCAGCACCGGATCAAGCCGCACCAATGGTATGTCCGGCGCAATGTCGAGGTCGATCTGCCTCCCTTGCAGCGCACCCCGGGTATCGTGGACGGCACTGGCAACCGCGTCGAACAGGTCGGTCGCTTCGGGCTTCATCGGCAGCGCGCCCGCCTCGACGCGGGCCATGTCGAGCAGGTTGGCGACGAAGCGGTTGAGGCGCTGCGCCTCGGCATCGATGGTCTCGACGAGGTCCGGCGACGGGTGCGTCCTGAACTCCCGCGCCGCCGTCAGGATCGTGGTGAGCGGCGTGCGCAAGTCATGGCTGACCGACGAGAGCAACGCCGCGCGTAGCCGGTCGCGCTCGCCCACGGCTTGCGCCTTGAGGTTCTCCTCCTCCAGCGCCATGCGGTCGAAGGCGATCGAGGCCTGATCGAGCAGGCTCATCAGCAGCGGCACTTCGTCCGATCGCACCGGGTCGCCGGCATCTGCGCGCGCGATGCCGAGGACCGCCATCACGCCCCGGCCGGATGCGGCGGACGCACGCAGCGGGTGAAATAGCCAGTCGGAGGCGGTCAGCGTCGCCGAGCCGCGCCCGGCGGGCTGCTCATTATCGATCGCCCATTGTGCGGCGGCCAGTTCGATCTGATCCATCCGGTCCTCGGGCGGATAGGCGGCGGCGAGGTCCGGGCCTGCCAGCGAGGGCAGCAGCAGCACCGCGCGCACGTCGAGCAGACGGGCGACTTCGGCGCAGATCGCCTGCATCAGCTCGTCCTGCGTGGCCGCCGCCGTCAACTGGCGCGAGAAGCTGGCAAGCGCGGCGTTCTGGCGTGCGCTGGCGCCTGCGAGGTCGGCCTGCGCGCGGACCCGCGCGGCGAACTGGCTGGTGACCACCGCCACGCCCAGCAGCACCAGGATCGAGATCACGTTCTCGGGATTGGCAACGGTCAGCGTGCCGGTCGGCGGCAGGAAGAAGAAATTGTAGGCGAGGCTGGAGGCCAGCCCCGCGAACAGCCCCGCCCGCAGCGAGAACGAGGCCGCCGCGAACATCACCGGGATCAGGTAGAGCAGCGCGATGTTGCCAAGGTCGATCACCTCGACCAGCAGACGGCCGAGCACGGTCATTGCCGCGACCATCAGCAGCGCCCCCAGGTAATGCCCCGGATGGCCCCATTGCCCCCATCGTTGACCTCGCCTCCTTTCGGGCTTGCGGCCACTGGCAACCGGCTCGCCCGAAGGCAGGACGTGCACGGCGACGTCGCCGATCGTGCGCACCAGCCGGTCCACCACCGAGCCGTGCCGCGCCTCGAACCACCATGAGCGGTGCGACTTGCCGATGACGATCTGCGTTGCGCGGGCATCCTTCGCGAAGCCGCCCAGCCCCTCGACCACGCCCACCGCCGGAATGCTGGCGGTGGAAGCACCGAGGCGCGAGGCCAGCGCGAGGGTATCGGCCAGCTGTCGGCGCTCGCCATCGGAGAAGTGCTGGTCGCGCCGGGTCTCGATGTGCACGGCGGTCCAAGGCGCGCGCAAGGCGTCGGCCATGCGCTTGCCCGCCCGCACCAGTCCGGCGGCATGAGGGTGCTCGCTGACGGCGACGACGATGCGTTCGCCCACCGCGAAGCTGCCCGCCAGCGCATGGGCGCGCACGTGCTCCAGCATCTGCGCGTCCACCGCCTGCGCCGCACGGCGCAGCGCCAGTTCGCGCAGCGCGGTGAGGTTGGACTTGGAGAAGAAGTGCCCCAGCGCGCGCGTCGCCTCGTGCGGCACGTAGACCTTGCCGTCCCTGAGCCGCTCGATCAGTTCGTCGGGCGGAATGTCGACGACTTCGATCTCGGCCTGTTCGAGTATCGAATCGGGCACCGTCTCGCGCACGCGGACGCGGGTGAACGAGGCGACCACATCGTTCAGGCTCTCGACGTGCTGGATGTTGAGCGTGGAACAGACGTCGATCCCGGCGTCGAGCAATTCCTCGACGTCCTGATAGCGCTTGGGATGGCGGCTGCCGGGTGCGTTGGTGTGCGCGAGTTCATCGACCAGCACCAAGGCCGGCGCTCGGGCGAGGATGGCGTCGATGTCCATCTCGCCCAGCGTGTGACCGACGTGGTCCACCGTGCGGCGGGCGACGATCTCGTGGCCCTCGACCAGCGCCCCGGTCTCTCGCCGCCCGTGCGTTTCCACGACACCGACGACCACGTCCACCCCCGCCGCGCGGCGCTGGTGGCCTTCGGTCAACATCTCCCAGGTCTTGCCGACGCCGGGCGCGGCGCCGAGAAAGATCTTGAGACGGCCGCGACCCTCCCGCGCGGCGGCGCGCAGGAGGGCTTCGGGCGATGGGCGTTCAGGCTCGTTCACCGGACCGGCTTAGCGCGCAATGCATCCAGTCGTCGATTGAGTTCGAACACGTTGACGCGGCGTTCGCCGATGAAGCCGAGCACTGGCTCCTCGATGCTGCCCGCGACGAGGCGGCGCAGCGCGTCGGGTTCGAACCCGCGCGCGCGGGCCACGCGGTCCACCTGATACAAGGCCGCCTCGGGGCTGATATCGGGGTCGAGCCCCGAGGCGGAGGTGGTCACCAGGTCGGACGGAACGGGACGCCCTGGTGTCGCAGCCTGCATGCGTTGGAGATCGGCCTGCACCCGGTCGTGCAGCGCCTGTGAGGCGGGGCCGAGGTTGGACCCGGAGGAGGCAAGGCCGTCGTAGCCCCCCTGATCGGAAGCGCCCGCCGCCGAAGGCCGGGTGTTGAAGTAGCGCTCCGAAGTGAAGGCCTGCCCGACCACGGTGGAGCCGATCACCCTGCCGCTTTCGGTGACGAGGCTGCCATTCGCCTGACGCGGGAACAGCGCTTGCCCGATCCCGGTCATCGCCAGCGGATAGGCAAGGCCGAGCAGAATGGCGAAAAGCCCGGTCATCACGAGCGCGGGGCGCAGCGAGCTTGAAATATCGTTGGTCATTTGTCTGTCTCCTGTGAGCCTGCGCTTCGCCTCGGGGGCTTCGACAAGCTCAGCCTGAGCGGTGTTGAGAGGTTTACCCTTTTTTCCCCGTCATTCCCGCGAAGGCGGGGACCCATCTGATGGCCGTGCGATCGGCTACTTCAGGAGATGGGTTCCCGCCTTCGCGGGAATGACGGGAAAGAGAAGGTTCAGTTCGCCGTCATCCTCACGCCAGTCCCAGCCCGCCGACCGCGAGATCGATGAGCTTGATGCCGACGAACGGCGCGATCAGCCCGCCAAGGCCGTAGACCGCGAGGTTGCGCGCCAGCAGCGGTCCCGCGCCCATCGGCTTGTACGTGACGCCGCGCAGCGCCAGCGGCACGAGGCAGGGGATGATGAGCGCGTTGAAGATGATCGCCGAAAGGATCGCGCTCTGCGGGCTCGACAGGCCCATCACGTTGAGCACGCCGAGGCCGGGGTAGAGCGCCACGAACATTGCCGGGATGATCGCGAAGTACTTGGCCACGTCGTTCGCCACCGAGAACGTCGTCAGCGCGCCGCGCGTCATCAGCAGTTGCTTGCCGAGGCCGACGACCTCGATCAGCTTGGTCGGGTCGCTGTCGAGGTCGACCATGTTGCCCGCCTCGCGCGCGGCCTGGGTGCCGGTGTTCATGGCGACGCCGACGTCCGCCTGCGCCAGCGCGGGGGCGTCGTTGGTGCCGTCGCCGCACATGGCGACGAGGCGGCCGCCCTGCTGTTCCTTGCGGATCAGCGCCAGCTTGTCCTCCGGCGTGGCTTCGGCGAGGAAGTCGTCCACCCCCGATTCCGCCGCGATCGAGGCGGCCGTCAGCGGGTTGTCGCCGGTTATCATGACGGTGCGGATGCCCATCGCGCGCAATTCGCCGAAGCGCTCGCGGATGCCCGCCTTGACGATATCCTTGAGGAAGATCGCGCCCAGCAGCCTGCCATCGACCGCAACCGCCAGCGGCGTGCCGCCCGCGCGGCCGATCTCGTCGGCGATGCGGCGCAGTTCGGTGGCGGCGGCAGTCGCGCCCGCGCCGGGATTGGCGGCAAGGATCGCCTGAACCGCGCCCTTCTGGATGATCCTCCCGCCGGTGTTCACGCCGGAGATGCGGGTCTGCGCGGTGAAGGGGATGACCTCGGCGCCCTCGGGAAGCACCGTCGCGGTCTGGCCGAACTTCTCGCGCGCCAGCACGACGATCGAGCGGCCCTCGGGCGTCTCGTCGGCAAGGCTGGCGACCAGCGCGGCTTCGGCAAGTTCGCTCATGCCCACGCCGCCCACCGTGCGGAACTCGCTGGCCTGACGGTCGCCGACGGTGATGGTGCCGGTCTTGTCGAGCAACAGCACGTCGATGTCGCCCGCTGCCTCCACCGCGCGGCCGGACTTCGCCAGCACGTTGAAGCGCACCAGCCGGTCCATGCCCGCGATGCCGATGGCCGAGAGTAGCGCCGCGATCGTCGTCGGGATCAGCGTGATGAGCAGCGCCGCGAGGATCGCCACCGGCACCGCGCCGCCCGCATAGCTGGCAAAGCCGGGGATGGTGGCGACGGCGATCAGGAAGATGATGGTCAGGCCCACCAGCAGCAGGGTCAGGGCGATCTCGTTGGGGGTCTTCTGGCGCTCGGCGCCTTCGACCAGCGCGATCATGCGGTCGAGGAAGCCCTGTCCCGGATTGACGGTGACGCGCACGCGGATCTCGTCTGAGATGACGCGGGTGCCCGCCGTCACAGCCGAGCGGTCACCGCCCGCCTCGCGGATGACGGGCGCGCTCTCGCCGGTGATCGCGGCCTCGTTGACCGAGGCGACACCGGCGACGACTTCGCCGTCCGAGGGGATGAGGTCGCCGGTCTGGACGAGGACGACGTCGTCCTTTTTCAGCAGGCTGGCGGGGACGGAGTCGTAGCGGCTACCGTCACCCTTCAGCCGCTTGGCAGTGAGTTCCGCCTTGGTGGCGCGCAAGCTGGCGGCCTGCGCCTTGCCGCGCCCTTCGGCCAGCGCCTCGGCGAACGTGCCGAACAGGACGGTCAACCAGAGCCACAGCACCAGCTGGATCTTGAACCCGGCGTCGAGGCCGTCGCGGCCGACGATGAGCAGCACCGTCAGCAGCACCGCGACGACGGCGGTGGTGAACATCACCGGGTTGCGGATCAGTTCCTTCGGATTGAGCTTGCGGAAGGCATCGCCGATCGCCGGAACGATCAGGTCTGCGGTGAAGAGGGATTTGGTTTGCGATCGGGACATCGTCAGGTCCTCAGAAAAGCTGGCCACGGATCACCGCGAGATGATCGGCGACAGGGCCAAGGGCGAGGCTGGGAAGAAAGGTCAGGCCGCCCACGATCAGGACGATGCCGATCAGCAGGCCCGCCCACAGCAGCCCGGTGGTGGGGAAGCTGCCCGCCGTCTCGGGGGTGTACCTTTTGGCGGCGAGGCTGCCCGCGATCGCCAGCATCGGCACGATGACGAAGAACCGGCCGAGCCACATGGCGACGCCCAGCATGCCGTTGTAGAACGGCGTGCCCGCACTCAGCCCCGCGAAGGCCGAGCCGTTGTTGCCTACGGCGCTGGTGAAGGCGTAGAGGATCTCGGAGAACCCGTGCGGCCCCTTGTTGAGCGGCCCGGCAAGGCCCGCAGGCAGCACCGAGGCCACGGCGGTCATGCCCAGGATCACCAGCGGCAGCACCGCGATCGCCAGCACCGCCAGCTTGACCTCGCGGCTCTCGATCTTCTTGCCGACGTACTCGGGCGTTCGGCCCACCATCAGACCCGCAACGAAGACGGCAAGGATGGCGAACAGCAGGAAGCCATAGATGCCTGCGCCGACGCCGCCGACGACGACTTCGCCAAGCTGCATGTTGAACAGCGGGATCATGCCGCCCAGCGCCGTGAAGCTGTCATGCATGGCATTGACCGCGCCGCAGCTGGCCGCCGTGGTGACGACCGAGAACAGCGCCGAGGCGACCACGCCGAAGCGGACTTCCTTGCCTTCCATGTTGCCTCCGGCGATGCCGAGGTGATGGAGCACCGGATTGCCCACCGCTTCCTGCCAGTAGACCACGGCGGTGCCGATCAGGAAGATCGTCATCATCGCCGCCAGGATCGCCCAGCCCTGGCGGGTATTGCCCACCGCCTTGCCGAAGCACCAGGTCATGCCGGTGCCGATCACGAAAATCGACAGCATCTGGACGAAGTTGGTCAGCGCGTCCGGGTTCTCGAAGGGGTGAGCGGAATTGGCGTTGAAGAAGCCGCCGCCGTTGGTGCCCAGCATCTTGATCGCCTCCTGCGAGGCGACGGGGCCGAGCGCGAGCGTCTGCTTCACGCCTTCCAGCGTCGAGACGTCGACCGATGCCGCCAGCGTCTGCGGCACGCCCGCCGCAATCAGGTACAGCGTGTAGACCACGCAGGCGGGCAGCAGCAGGTAGAGCGTCACGCGCGTAATGTCGGCCCAGAAGTTGCCGATTCCGGTAGCGCTGCGGCGCGCGAACCCACGGAACAGCGCGAAGGCCAGCGCGATCCCGGTGGCCGCCGAGAGGAAGTTATGGATCGTCAGCGCGAACATCTGCGACAGGTTGCTCATCACCGCCTCGCCCACGTACCACTGCCAGTTGGTGTTGGTGGTGAAGCTGACGGCGGTGTTGAATGCCCCGTCCGCGCCGATGCCCGCATAGCCGAGGCCGTTGAGCGGCAACACGCCTTGCAGGCGCAGCACCGCATAAGTCAGGAGCAGCAGCACGGCGTTGAACACCAGCATGTGCACCGCGTAGCGATGCCACGGCTGGTCCTCGTCCGGGTTAATGCCTGACAGCTTGTAGAAGCCGCGCTCTACGGGTCCGAGCACACGATGAAGCGGCGTGCGGCGGCCCTCGTACAGCGCGTGGAGCCACAGCCCCATAGGTTTGGTGAGCGCCAGCAGAACGCCGACGAAAGCTGCGATATACAGCCATCCCTGGAAGGTCATGACGGCGCCCCCTCAGAACCGCTCGGGCCGTGCGAGCACGGCAACGAGATAGACGAGAAGGCCGAGTGCGGTGAAACCCGCCAGCCACAGATCGATGGTCATGTCGGTCGCGCCCCTCACGCCTTGTTGCACAGGCCGACGTAGCCGAGACTGGCCGCCAGCAACGCGAGGGTCAGGCCGATCCAGAGGATGTCCTGCATGGGTAATGCTCCTGCAAGCTCGCCTCGCAAAGGGTGCGGGACGAGTCGAATGCAGCAGAGCCATTAGGATGGTGCGGCGTTGGAATTCGAGACGAGCAAATCCGCAGCCGCATAGTATTTGCGTATGATCTGCGGATTTTCGCTGAAAAAGCGACGTCCGGAAGCGATAGCTCGCTCCCGGACGCCTTTCGACCATGCCATGTTCGAAGGATCAGAACCCGAAGCGCACGCGGATGCCGCCGTTGCGCTTGACCGGCATCGACAGCACCACCGCATTGCCGCCGAGCAGGCTCGTCGTCGTCTGGACGCCGGTGTAGCTCTTGTCGTTGAACACGTTGTTGACGAAGAACTGCACGTCGAGATGCTCGCTGCTAATACCGGTGCGCACGTTCACCTTGTTGGCATCGCCGATCCACGAGATGTTCTCATACGTCGTGTAGATGCGGCTGCGGTGTGCATAGTCGCCGCGCAGGAACCAGCGGTAGCCGTCGCCGATGTCGACGCCGTATTCCGCGCCGACGTTGCTGGTGAACACCGGAGCCGCAGGGTTCTGCGCGCCCGCCGCCACCGTTGAGTTGCCGGTGATCGCCACGCACGAGGCGCAGGGGATCGAAGTGTCCAGCTCGACCTTGTTGTACCCGGCGTTGAAGTTGAGCGACAGCGCATGGGTCACCTTGAGGTTACCCTCGATCTCGGCGCCCTTCACCGTGCTCCTGCCGGTGTTCTGGGTCACGCCGACGCCGATGTCGCTGGCGCCCGGGGTGGCGTTGGGGACCTGGATGCTGTTGGTGATCGCCTGGTCCTTCCACTTGGCGTAGAAGACCGCCGCGCTGAAGGAGAACACATCCGCCACGGTGCCCTTCAGGCCCAGTTCATAGTTGTCGATGACGGCCGGCTTGTAGATGTTGGTGACCGAGGCGCGCTCTTCCAGATAAGCGCGCTGAGCGGCGGTCAGCGGCAGGACCGAGAGGTTGAAGCCGCCCTTGTTCATCCCGCGCGAATAGGTCGCGTAGCCCATGAGGTCGGGCGTGAATTTGTACTGCGCGGAAACGCGGGGCACGAAGCGCTTGTACTTGCCGCTGGTGCGCAGGGTCTGCGGATCGCGGAAGTAGACCTTCAGCTCCTCCTCGATGTAGCGTCCTTCGGCGTTCAGCGTGAAGCGCGGCGAGAAGTCGTAGGACACGCTGCCGAACACGCTCTTGTCGACGAGCGTATTGAGCGAGCCGTCGCCGAACACCTGGATCGTATTGGGATAGAGCGCGACCGTATAGCTGCGGTTGCTGACCTTGAAGTAGTTGGCGCCCACCATCCAGCGCAGCGGCTGGTTCGCGCCGGAAGTGACCCGGAATTCCTGGCTGAGGGCGCGCTCCTTGTACATCGCCATGGTCGGGTAGTTGATGAACGGATCGCCCACGAAACCGGGGATCGTCGATACCGTGGTGTTGGGAATGCCGCTGGTATCGCGCCCGTCGAGGTCCTGATTGCTCTGGAAACGGGTCTTGTTGTAGCCGGTCAGCGACGAGAGCACGATGTCGGTGCCGGGGATCGTGAAGTCCGCCGCAAGGTTCGTCACGATCTCGCGGCGCTCCAGACCCGCGTGGTCGTTGATCGCCTTGTAGGTCGGGTTCAGGCGTCCCAGCGAGTTGTTGACGACCTGGTCGATGAACGCTGGCGTCGCCGGGTTCTGGCCCATCTGGCTGGTTGGGAACTGCGGGATCTTGCCGCAGTAGAAGTTGTTCACGTTGGTCGGCGCGGCGCCCGCGTTGCAGTTGAAGGTGTTGACCGGCAGACGGCTGGAGAAGCCCGCCGCGCCCGCGCCGTCATGGTCCTCCAGATACATGCCAAAAGCCTTGAGGCGCAGGCCGTCGAACGGCTTGATCACCAGCGTGCCGTTGATCGTCTCGGTCTGCTGCGCACCGAGGCGGCTGCCGTCGTAGGGGTTGGTGTACTGCCCGTCGAAGCCGTAGCGGCGCCCGCCGATGCGCAGGCCGATGGCGTCCTTGACGATCGGCAACTCGACGCTCGCCTTGATGTCATAGAGCGAATAGCTGCCCGCAGTGCCGTCGAAGTTCCACCGGAACGCATCGCCCGGATCACGCGTCACCACGTTGATCGCGCCCGCGAAGGACTGGCGGCCGAAGGCGGCGCTCTGCGGACCTTTGAGCACTTCGACACGCGACACTTCGTTGCCGAGGTTGTTGATGACGTCGAAGTTGACCGGCGTACCGTCGAGAAACACCGAGACGGTCGGGTTCAGCGGATCGGCGATGCCGCGGATGACGATCTGGCTGTAGCTGCGGTCGACGCGGCCCGAACTGGTCTGCTGCGCATAGAGGCCCGGCGTGAAGGCCTGCAGGTCCAGCACGTTGTTGACGTTGAGCTTGGCGAGGTTGGCCGCCGTCATGACCGACAGCGTCACCGGGGTCTCCAGCAGCGACTCCTCGCGGCGACGGGCGGTGACCATGATCACCCCGCCGTCGGTGCCCGCTTCGGCCTGCGGAGCGGACGGCGCAACCGGGGTTTCCTGGGCCTGCGCGGCAGGCGCGGCGGCCATGACGAGCATGAGCGCGGTGCAGCATGCACCAAAGTCATAGCATTTCGATTTCGAACGCATCTTGGTATTCTCCCTGTTTTCGGAATTTGTGTGTCAATGAACTTCGATTCATCGCACGACTTCGGAACGGAAGTTTTCAGGATAAAATCGGATATTCAATTGAATTTGGGTTGTCCGCCCATAACCATCAGTTATGAAACTGCAGAGGCCGGTCCCCTGAGTCCCGCCGCCCGGAGAGCACGATGGACCTTCGCCAGCTGCGCCACCTGATCGCCATCATCGAGGAGCGTTCGTTCTCGGCCGCGGCCAAGGCGGTGCACCTCACCCAGCCTGCCCTGACGCGCAGCATGAACGCCCTCGAAGCGAGCGTTGGAACGCCGCTTCTGGTGCGCAGAAACAACGGAATTGAGCCGACTTCGGCAGGTTCCGTGCTTTACGAATACGCCAACCTGCTGACCGCCACAGCGGACAATGCCAGGGCCGACATCGCTCGGCTGGCGAAGGGTCTGGGGGGTGCGCTGAACGTCGGAATCGGCACCCATCTGGCCGACCTCGCACTGCCGAAAATCCTCTCGGAGTTCGCGCGGCGCTATCCCCACCTGTCGATCAATCTGAAGATCGGGATGATCGAGGATCTGGTGCCGATGGTGCTGGAGGGCAGGGTCGAACTGATCGCCAGCATGGTCCCGACGGACCGCATGCAGGCAGGCATCGCCTACGAGCGACTTTTTACTTCTACAACTCAGCTATACGCAGCACAAAGACACCACCTACGCACCATAGATGATGTTATTACTTTTGAACAATTGACGCGCGAGCGCTGGGTTTATTTAAACTGCCTCCACGCGGATCTCGACATGAATCGCTTCTTCGCCAATGGCGGCATGGGCTTTCCCGATCAGGTTTTCCGCACCGATTCCCCAAGGATGATGCGCGCAATGATCGAGGACGAAGGCTGCCTCGGCATCATGCCGGACGACTACATGAGCGGCGCCCGGGCGCAGGCGCTGCGAGTAGAGGGCATGCCCGTCCCGCGCGCGACCGGGCTGCTCTACCGCCCCGATATTCCGCTGCGTCCGATCGTCATGGAATTCGCCAACCTGCTGCGCCGCGAACTTTCCAAACCTCCGGGATGAGTGCGCGCGCACCGGCTCAGGCGGCCAGCGCGGCGAAAGCGCGCAGGCGCGGCACCAGGTGCTCGCCAAGGTGCAGGACGTCGGCGATCGGATCGAAGCCGCTGATCAGGAAGCGGTTCACGCCAAGCCGGTGATAGGCGAGCAGGCTGGCGGCGACCGAGTCCGGCGTGCCGACGATCGTGCTGGCGGCCTTCTGGAACCCGGTGGCGCGGGCGATGCCCACCCAGAGCCGCTCATCCAGCACGTCGCCTTCGCGGGCGCGCGCTTCGGCCAGTTCGTTCTTGCCGAGGACGCCGGGCTGACCGCCCTTTTGCGCCATGTCCTCGACGCCCCGGCGCACGTCCTCCAGCACCGCCTGCGCCTTGTCCCATGCCTCGCCCTCGGTACGGCCGACGATGATCCGGGTGGAAATGCAGAAATCGACTGTCCGACCGGCCTTACGCGCCTCTTGACGTACCGATGCGATCAGTGCGGCGCTGGGTTCCAGCCGGTCGATGCCGAAGGCGTAAACGTCGGCGTGCTGCCCCGCGACTTCCAGTGCGCGCGGGGACTGGCCGCCGAAGAACACCGGGATGCCGCCCGCCTGCACCGGCACCACTTCGGAGCGCGCGCCGCGCAAGGTATAGAACGTGCCGTCGTGATCGAACCGCTCGCCGCTCCATGTCCTGCGCAGCAGCGGAATATATTCAGCACTGCGGGCGTGACGTTCGTCGCGGGTTAGGAAATCGCCGTCGGCCTGCGTCTCGGTGTCGCTGGGGGCGGAGATGACATGGACGCCCACCCGCCCCTCGCTCAGCCGGTCGAGCGTGGCGAACTGGCGCGCGGCCAGCGTCGGCGCGACGAAGCCGGGGCGGTGCGCGATCATGAACCTGAGCCGCTTGGTGATCCCGGCAAGGTGCGTGGCGAAGACCACGCCGTCGGGCCACGTCGCCGCCTGCGCGATCAGCACGCGGTCGAAGTCCGCCGCCTCGAACGCGGCGGCGAGGCGGGCGATGAAGTCGGGCTCGACGATGCCCATCGGACGCGGGCTCGCCTCCGAGGATTCGCGATGGTTGAAGGTCCCGATGATCTCGATCGACATGACGCGTCAGTTCTCCTCGTGCGGTGCGGGCGCCGGTTCAGCCAAATTCTCGGCAGGCATCCGGTAGAACAGGAGCAGGACGATACCGGCCACTTGCGCGACCGCCGGGATCAGCGCCATCGACAGGCGCACCGCCTCGCGCGCGGCCTCGCTCTGCACCAGCGCGGCGCCGGTCCCGGAACGGTAGCCGCTCGCCTGCAGGAACAGTCCGACCAGGAAGGGCGCGAGGGCGAAGGCGGCCTTCTGGAAGAACTCGAAGAAAGCGGCGTAGAGCCCCTCTTTGCGCAGCCCGCTGCGGCGCACCCCGAAGGCGATGGTGTCCGGCAACATGGACAGCGTCATCAGCAGCGTTCCCGTCGTCGCGAAACCGGCAAAGCCGCCGCGCAGCAGGAACAGGGCATCGCCCTCGGCCGGGGAGGCGGCGAGCCAGCTCAGGCTGATCGCGGCCGAAAGCACCAGTGCCGCCGCGCAGATCACCGGCTTGGGCGCGAAGCGGGCGATCTGGCGCCAGACGGGCACGCTCATGGTGCCGACCACGCCGCTCGCCAGCGCGAACTGCGCCATGCCGGTCTCTCCGCGTGCAAGCACGTCGCGCATGAAGAACAGCCCGGTCGCGCCCACCGCCGCCGAGGCGATGAAGCCGCAGAACTTGACGCCCAGCAGGACGATGAACGGGCGGTTGGCGAAAAGCTGCGCGAACCCGGCGAGTGCGGAGCCGCGCTCATGCTCGACAGGGTGCTCG
Source organism: Novosphingobium sp. fls2-241-R2A-195 (assembly GCF_030209485.1). NCBI lineage: Bacteria > Pseudomonadati > Pseudomonadota > Alphaproteobacteria > Sphingomonadales > Sphingomonadaceae > Novosphingobium > Novosphingobium sp. fls2-241-R2A-195. Next base: position 42,713 of record NZ_JARVRY010000041.1, on the reverse strand, counting down.
CGCAGGCCACCCGTCGCGACGACCGCGACGGCCATGCTCACGAAGATGAAGGCGGCCATGCAATAGCCCATCCGCGCGAAGGCATCGGCGGAACTGCCGCCCCACGCGATCATCGCCGGGGCCAACGCTCCCCCCGCCAGCGCGGCAAGCTGGATGAAGAACGTCCGCCAGGCCATCAGCGAGGTCCGCTCCTGCGGGCTGTCGGTGATCTCGGCGGGCATCGCGGAAGAGGGAATCGCGAAAGCAGAATAGCCGGTGAAGGTCAGCAGCAGCGCGCCCATCACCATGACCGCCTGCGAACCGCCCGCCCCGCTGCCCGAGAACAGCCAGGCCATGCCGAGGCCGCTCAGCAGCGCACCCGCCGCCATCCACGGTCGCCGCCGTCCCCAGCGGCTGCGGGTACGATCGCTGCCCTGTCCGATCAGCAGGTCGGCGATGCCGTCGTAGATGCGCCCGGCCAGCATGAACGAGCCCGCGAGGGCGGGGTCCATCCCGGTCGCGGTCACCAGGTAATACATCAGGATGACGTTGACGACGTAGAGCACGGTCGTGCTGCCCGCCGAACCGAACGCCCAGCCCACTTTGGTCGTGATCGGTATGCGCCTGGTGCCGCCAGGTACACCTTGAGTGCCGTTGAGTGCCGCTATTTCGGTCAAGAGCACCCCCGCCTCGCAGGTCCGCCACGGACTGCCTACCAGCCGGAGACTACGGATACGGCGCTGGCCCGGGAAATCGAAAGCACGGCTTCTTCCATGCACAAAACGTATGCTCGGGGAATCGGAAGACCATGCAGATCCGGCAATTGCGACACTTCCTGGCGGCGGTGGAGACGGGCTCGATGACCCTCGCCTCGACCGCGCAGAACATCACGCAACCCACGCTTTCGCGCAGTATCCGCACGCTGGAGGAGCAGCTCGGCGTCGATCTGTTCGAGCGCGGCCACCGCGGCGTCCTGCCCACCCGATACGGGGAATTGCTGGCGGCCCATGCCCGCTCGATCCTCCACGGCTTCGACCAGGCGATCGAGGATGTCGGCGCCATGCGGGCGGGCGGTTTGGGCCATGTCCGCCTCGGCATCGGCTCCACCGCGACCGACCCGCGCATTGCGCAGGCCTGCGCGGAAATGGCGGTTTCGGCGGAAAACATCACGCTTTCGCTGGACTTCGACGTGCCCGAGACGCAGTTCGCGCGGCTGCGGCGCGGGGAACTCGATGCGATCATCGACACTTTGCGCCCCGACCTCGACAGCGGCGACCTCAACTTCCGGCCGCTCACCCGGCTCGACCTGATGCTGGTCGCGCGGCGGGGGCACCCGATCCTCGAGTGCGGCGTGACGCCTGCGCGAGAACTGGCCCGCTGGCCCTGGGCGATCTTCAACCAGCCCAATGCCGAGGCATTCTACCGCGGACTTCTGGGGCTGGAGGACGAGGACCATAACATCCGCGTGCGTAGTTCCTCGCCCGCGATGCTGCGCCAGCTACTGCTCCACGCCGACCTCATCGGCCTGATGGCCCGTACCGAGATCGCCGACTGCCTAGCCGACGGGCGATTGCAGGAAGTCTCCGCCGACATGCGCCGCGTCGAGGCGACGCTTTGCGTCATCACCCGGCGGCGGACCTACATGAGCGGCGCCCTACGCGTGGTGATCAAGCGGCTGCACGAGGCGCTGTGAGGGCCATCTCCCATACGATTTGGGCATGACTGCATGCGCGCTTTCGATTGGGCCGAAGCGCGCGCACCTCGCATAGTCCGGGCGATGAAGGCGGGGAAACACGGGACATGCTGAAACGTCCGGTCATGGCCGGGATCGCGGCGCTGGCACTGCTTGCAGTGGGGTTCGGCGCCTTCGCCCTCGCTGCGCGGACGGACGCATTCGCCATTTCGCTGGAGGATTTGCGCCACCGCTACCAGACCGCGCATTCGCGCTATGTGACGCTGGGCGGGGTGCAACTTCACATCGACGACCGGGGCGCCGGGCCTGTCATCATGCTCATCCACGGGCACTATCAATCGCTGCGCATCTGGGACGCATGGGCGCAGCAGCTCGCCCGCGACCACCGCGTGATCCGCATCGACATGCCGCCTTACGGCCTCTCCGGCCCCGACCGCACAGGCGAGTACAGCCCCCGCCGGGTCGAGCAGCTCATTGCCCTCCTCGCACGGCAGGAGCGCCTGAAGCGCTTCAGTATCGGCGGTATCTCCACCGGCAGCGCCATCGCCATGCGCTATACGCTGGCGCATCCCGATCAGGTTGAAAGCCTTATCCTGGTGAACGCGCCGCTGGTGCCGATCCCACCCGGCTTGCAGCCGAAGACCTCGGCCATGCTGGGCTTTCTGGAGAACACCCTGTTCCGGCCGATCTACCGGCCCAAGGCGTTCTACCGCTACCTCCTGAACCGCCTGATCGCCAACAAGTCCGTCCTCACCGACGATCTGGTGCAGCAGACCTACGACATGCACCGCAAGCCCGGCAATGGGGCGACGCTGGACCAGTTCACCAGCGCCCTGCGCTTTGAAGCGAGCGATTACGGCAAGCGATCGCAGACGACCGCGCAGCAGCTGGGCTCGGTCCGCGTACCGACGCTCGTGCTTTGGGGCGGGGCCGGGTCCATGCTCCCGGTTTCGGTGGGCTGCGAGGTGACACGCACGGTCGGCGCCTCCCGTCGGCTAATGGTCAGTTTTCCCGGCGCAGGCCATTTCCTGCCGATCGAGGCGCCTGACGCCGCCGAGGACATCGCCTGGTTCCTCGGCACCGGGAGCGGTCAGTCCGCCCGTCCGCCTGCCGGCACAGTACAGGACTGCACACGATGAAACACGCCGTGCTCGGCGCGTTCTGCGCGCTCTCGCTCACGATCGCCCCCGTCTGCGCGCAGGAAACCATCGCCAGCCCCGACCCGATCCCGGTCGCCGAACTGGAAAGCCGCTACCGCCTTCCGCAATCGAAGTTCATCGACCTGCTCGGCACGCGCATCCACTATGTCGATGTCGGCTCCGGCCCCGTACTGGTCCTCACGCATGGGTCGAGTTCGTCGCTGCGCACGTTCGCGCCCATGATCGAGCGTCTCAGCCGCCGCTACCGCGTGATCGCGTGGGATGAGCCGAACATGGGCCTGTCGGGCGCCCCGCCACGTGTACTCTACGACCGCCCGCTCTATCCCGTACTGGTGCTGGAGGCGCTGCTCGACACCCTCAAGGTCGAACGCGCCAACCTTGCCGGGGTATCGAGCGGCGGTGCAATCTCGTTCTACTACGCGGCGCGCAATCCGGCGCGGGTCGAGCGGCTGATCCTGTCCAACACGCCCACTGGCCGCGCGGACGGCAAAGGCATGGCGCTCAGCGCCGCGCTGGCGATGGAAATCGCCGCCTCCACTCCGGCCACCGGACGCAAGAGCAAGATCTTCCGCCCGCGCTCCTACTGGCGGGCCTACTTCGATTTCTACACCGGAGAGCCCGGCCGCGCGGACGACCGGCTCATCGACGAATACTACGACATGAACCGCCGCCCCGCCGCGCCCGACAGGCTGGCCATCGTCGCAGCGCTCGACGATCCGGCGCTGACCGCCGACGCGTTGGCGAAGGTGACTGCGCCGGTGCTGCTTGTCTGGGGCGCCCGCGATCCGGTCCTGCCGGTCGAGAGTGCAGCGGTCCTCCGCGATGCTCTGGTCCATGCTCAGGTATCGACGCTGATCCTGCCGGACGTAGGACATTATCCGCCGCTGGAAGTGCCGGGTCGCTTCGCCGACATCCTCGACAGCTTCCTCTTCGACGTTACCCCCTACCGGCCAGTCGCGCCGGACCCTGCCAAGCGGTGAGGCGCGCACATCCATGACCGACGACACGACCGAATTCTTCGGCATCCTGCACTGGAACGACTATTCCGAAGCCAGGCCGAGGCCCTTCGACGAAGTGGATTCCGAGTTCATCGCAGCCTGCGCCCGCGCTCATGAGGACGCAGGGTTCGATCGCGTGCTCATCGCCAACTCGGCCCATCGGCCTGACAGCCTGCCCATCGCGACATGGGCAGCGGCGGCGACCTGCAGGCTCGGCTTCATGATCGCGCACCGACCCGGCTTCATCGCGCCGACAATGGCCGCGCGCATGTTCGCCATCCTCGACCGGATGAGCGGCGGGCGCTGCGGTGTCCACATCATCACCGGTGCCGACGATCAAGAACTCCACGCGGACGGCGATTACAGTACCAAGGACGACCGCTATCGTCGCAGCCACGAATACGTCGAAGTCATGCGCAAGGTCTGGTCGAGCGAGGCGCCTTTCGATCACGAGGGGGAATTCTACCAGGTGGAGGGCGCCTTCTCCCACGTTCGGCCGGAAAAGGGCATCCCGGTCTTCTGGGGTGGCAGCTCGCCAGCCTCGATCGAGTACGGGACGCGCGCGGCGGACGTCTATGCGTTCCCCGGCTTCCCTGCCGCCGCCCTGAAGGAGCCCGCGCGCGACGTGCTGTCCCGCGCCCGCGCGATCGGCCGTTCACCGGCCCTGCTCACCTCCCTGCGCGTCCTCGTCGCCGACACTCCGGCGCAGGCGTGGGAACGCGCCCATGCCATTCAGGACCGGTTGATCGAGGAAGTCGTCGATAACGGCCGCTTCCCGACCAATCCGGGTGAAGGCCGCCGGGCGGCAATCGACCGGGCCAGGCAAGCCGCCAACGAGAATGCGCTGGAGGGTTTGCTCTGGGCAGGCATCACCCGCGTTCCCATCGGTCGGCCGGCGTTGGGATGCCTGGTGGGCAGCCACGATCAGGTCGCGGATGCGCTGATGGAATACCGGGAAGCCGGGTTCTCCCGGTTCATCGTCAGCGGCTATGACCCGATCCCCGACGCCCGCCTGTTCGGCGCAGAACTGATCCCCCGGGTTTGCGCACGCGCAAAGGCGCGATAGCCGGAACAAAGGCCGATCCCGTCCCTTCCTCCTGCAAAGGAGACAGAAATATGCTCGGCAAGATTTTGGGTGCAGTCGCAGGCAGTCAGGTAGCACAGCACGTGCGCGGTATCGACGGCACCGGCGGTGCGGTCCTCGGCGTAGCCGCGACGAGCGTGCTGCGACGACTGGGGCCAGTCGGACTCGTTGCCGCGGCGGTGGGCGGCTACGCGCTCAAGAAGCACATGGAAAAGCGGGAAGCCAGGAAAGCACCGGTCGCACCCAAGGCCGCACCCGGAAAATCCTAGGCCGGGCCGGCCGCGCGGTGGTACTCGCTCGCCGCCTGCGGGTCCTGCACGTCATAGGCGAACCACGCCTTCTGCCCGTAGTCATAGACCTGCACCAGCCCATCCTCGACCCGGGCTGCGAAGAACGTGGATGAGGCGCGATCGTAGCCTTTGACTTGCGCGCCATCGATCTCGACCGACACGAAATTCTTGTCCCCGGCGTCGTGGATTTCCGGCAGCGTACCGCCGAATTTTACACTCCGGGCACCGTCGAACCCCTGTAAACGGCCGTCGCGGAACTCGGCGGCGATCTGCAGGTCGCGGCCAAGAGAATGGTCGTAGAGTCCGGCGACCTTCTTGCCGGTCAGGGCGGCGAAGGCGATCGCAGCGATCATCGAACGGGTATGTGCTAGCATGATGAATGCCTGACACGTCGCGGCTACTGAAATCAAGGTGGCCTGCGACAAGCCGATTGCGCGCCGGCGTCACCTTTGCGAAAGATCGCGCCGCTACGGCAGGAACCAGGGCCGGGCGATGCAGGAGCAAGTTGTGAAGCCGACGTCGATAGCGGGAATGCAGGTGCTGTTCGTCATGGCCATCGACCATGAGTACGGCCCGCATCTCAGGGCGCGGATGACGCCGCTGATGACCGGCGTAGGTCCCGTCGAGGCCGCCATCGCGGCGACCGCGTGCCTGCAGCGTCTGGAGGCCTCGGGGCAATTGCCCGATCTGGTCGTGACCCTGGGCTCTGCCGGATCGCGGCGCTGCCGGATGGGGGAAGTCTACCAGATCGAAAACGTGTCATGGCGCGACATGGACGCATCGCGCCTCGGCTTCGCAAGGGGCGTCACACCGTTCGCCGACCATCCGGCAGTTTTGCAGTTGCCCGTGCTGCTCCCCGACCTGCCCCGCGCCTCGCTCTCGACCGGCGGCGATGTCATAGGCGGCGAAGACTATGCGCGGGTCGACGCCGACCTCGTCGACATGGAGACTTACGCAGTGCTGCGCGCATGCCAGCGGTTCGGCGTGCCGATGATCGGCCTGCGCGGTGTCTCGGACGGCGCGGACGAACTGGAGGGCATGTCGGGCTGGACCGAACTGCTCGCGCTGCTGGACGAGCGGCTGGCGATCGCGCTCGACAAGCTGACGGAGGTGCTTGAGCGCGGATTGGCGGATAGCCTTACCGCCAACGCCTGATCGTCGCCGAACTTACCTTCGTCATTCCCGCCTTCGCGGGGATGACGAAAGTGTTTTATACGCTCAGTATCAATACGAACCCGAAGTGTCGGTCGCATCGACGACGCCGTCGCCGTTGGTGTCGAGCCGCTCGAACATCCGCTCGCCCGAGGCATTGAACTCTTCCAGCGTCAGGTTGCCGTCCTTGTCGGTATCGAGCACGCCGAAGCGCACGTGGGCCTGCTTGACTTGGCCGTCCGGTGCCGGTTTGTCCTTGCTGAAGCGGCCGGTGAACTCGCCGACGTAGTCCGCCTCGCTCACCTTGCCGTCGCCATCGAGGTCGAAAGTGCGGTACTTGGCGGCACGGGCAGCGGCGAACTCGGCGGCGGTGACGCGGCCGTCGTGATCGGCGTCGTTCTCGCGCAGGAAGGCTTCCTTGCCGTGGCCGGGCGCGGCGCGGCGCTCTTCGGTAGACTGGGCAAGCGCGCCCTGGCTGGCTGTGAGGGCGAGAACGAGCCCTGCGATAAAGTGAGTCTTGGTCATGGTCTTCTCCGTTGAACTGGAAATCGGGATCACTCTTCGACCTGGAACGTAAGCGAGGTCGTGTAGCTGCGCTCGTCGGTGCCGGAGCCGGCGGGCGCCTCGGCGCGGTGACGCGTCATCAGGACGTATGTGCCGGGGCGGTCGAACGTGATGACGGCCTTGCCCTGCGCGTCGGTCCTGACCTGACGGTGGCTGACCGCCTCCTCATAGTCCGCGCCGCCCCGGTCCAGCTCCAGTTCCTGAGCGGCCATCGGCTTGCCGTCGAACAGTACATTGAGCGTGAACGGGGTGTCGAGATAGAGTTCGCTGGGATGCGTCACCGGCTGGATGCGCAGGCGCCCGATCGCGACGTCGACGGGCGCACGGGTCGGCTGCTTCTTGGAGACATAGGCGTCGGCGACGGTCTCGGTCTGGCTGGTGCGGACTTGCGTGGCTTCCTTGGGCACTTCGCCGTGGACCGGCTGCCACTTGCCGCCGACCAGCGCGCTCTTGCCCACCCGGCCGAGACGCACGCCCGTGGTGAAGCGATAAGTCCCCTCGGCATCGAGCGCACTTTCCAGCACCACCATCTGCTTGAGCGGGGTGATCGACTGGAAGCTGCCGCGCGATCCGTCCGGCAGGATGACGTGATAGTCGCTGGCATCGACCGGCACTTCGGGACGGAAGAACTTCTCGCCGAAAGCCGATTCCACCGTCACCATCTTCTCGGTATTGCCCGCGAAGAACTTGGGCAGGAGGTAGGAGGTGTGGGCGAGCGCGGCGCCGGGAGCGATGCTGACGGCGCACAACAGCGCGGCGAGCCTTACGGGAAGTCTGGTCATGGTCGAAGCGGTCCTCATCATTGTCCGGTGATCTCGAAAGTGAAGCTGTGCGCCTCGCCGTCCGGCGGGCGCGGGAAAGGCGATGCCCGGCGGACCAGAGCCATCGCCTCGTGATCGAAGCGCGAGGAGCCTGATGTGCGCGCCACGCGGATCGCGCGCGCGGCGCCGCCGGGCTCGACGGTGAAGGCGATCAGTGCCTCGCCCGCGCCTATGGTGTTGCCGCGCTGGTAGCGTTTCAGGTGCTGGTAGACGCGGCCGCTGAAATTGCTGACGGCAGAGTTGCCCGCCTGGTCGGTATTGCCTCCGCCGCTGCCGCCCTTCCCCTGAGCCTCCGCCGCGCTTTCCGCCGCCCGCGCCTGCGGACCCGGTGCAGTGGCGGCCGGAGTGACGAACGCGGCTGCGGGGATCAGCTTGGCCACAGGCAACTGCCGCGTCGTCGTCGCGGCCGTACCTTCACCCGTGCGCCCCTGCCCGCCGCCGCCTGCCTGCGCCGCCGGTTGCGGCAGGGGCTGCGCAGCGGGCCGAGCCTCTGCGACTATCGCCGGCGCCGGAACTTCGGCAGGCGGCGTCACCGCGCGTTCCCGAGGCTGTTGTGCCTCGGCCAGCGGCTGCATCTTCGGGCCTGGTCCGCCCTCGCGCATGGACAGATCGATGCTGACGAGGCGGGAGCGGGTGCCCCCTTCCACCAGCACCGTCTCACCCCAGGTGAAGACCAGCAGCGCCGCCACCAGGGCATGCGCGGTGACCGAGGCGGCCATGGCGTTCAGGTCGATCCGCGCAAACGGACCTGTCCCGAACTCGGATCTGCCCATCCAGGAAGCCATGTCCGCCTCGCCCCCCTTAGAACATTTTCGAGAGGGCGGCCTTGAAGTTGCGCCCCACCGCCGGGCGCGTGGACAGCGCCGACTGGTAATAAGTGTCGAAGATGTTCTCGACGCTCAGGCGCAGCGCGACGTTCTCGAAGATGCCGCCGCTCGGCGTGATCGTGGCGCGCAGGTTGTGGACGTCGAAGCCCTTGTGCTCGGTGCCGTTGATGTCGAGGTCTTCGGCGAGGGTCGTCTCCCAGCGCACGTCCAGCAGCTTGCCAAAGCGCTTGCCCGCCGAGAGCATGTAGGTCTTCTGCGGCAGGTTGGTCCAGTCGTCGATCACGCCGGTGGTGCGCAGGCGCTGACCGTCCGGGATCGTGGCGTTGAAGTCGAAGTAGATCCCGCTGGCGGTGGCGTAGGAAGCCTCGATCTCGAAGCCGTCGAGATAGACCTCGCGCACACCCGAGTAGGCGGTGTTGTCGGTCAGCTCGGTGTCGTAGTAGTTGACCTTGACCGCAAGGTGATCGCCCTTGCCGAGCAGATCGGTGCGGTCGAACGAACCGCCCGCTTCCCAGGTCCGGCTCTTTTCCGGCTGATTCATGTACGTGGCGTTGTCGAGGTCGTCGATGATCGGCAGGTTGCGCGTGCGCGCCCAGCTGCCGAACGCGGCGAGACCGAAAGGCAGCTCGTAGCGGGCCGAGACGCCGCCCATCCATGCCTCGTTGTTGTAGGAGACCCACGTGCCGGTGCGGTTGGACTTGACGTTCGAGGTCTCCCAGCGGATCGCCGGGCTCAGCGTAAAGCCCTTGAACAGGCCGATCTCGTCCACCGCGAAGGCGGCCATGCGGTTGTCGGTGCCGCCCGGCGCGCTGCTGGCGTCGGCGCGCTTCTTGTGGATGTACTCGACGCCGAAGTGCAGGTTGTGATGGATCGGCCCGGTCGAGAACAGCGCAGCGTTCTTGAGCGTGATCTTCGAGGTCTCGTAGCGGTGGTCGGCATTGAGCACCGGCGAGATCGCGACGCCCACGGCGCTCTGGTCGATCTCCTGATTGGCGTACGTGTACAGCAGCTGGAGATTGACCGCGTCGTTGTCGACCGGCTTGTAGGCGTAGGACACCGTCAGCACCTGGCTCTTGGTGTCGCGATCGACGTTGCCGAACACGCCCGCCGTGGTGCCGAAGCTGTCGTAGGGGACGTCCCGGTCGCTGGTGGTGGTCTGGTTGAAGCTGGCGGCGATGGTATGGGCGTTGTCGGCGCCGAAGTGGAATGCGCCTTTCACCAGGAAGCTGGGCAGCTTGAAGCTGCTGTTGCCGATGTCGTCGCCGTGGCCGTCCTGCTGCGTGCTCTGCGTGCGCCAGGTGTAGTTTGCCAGGAACTCGAACTGCTCGGTCGGCATTGCCGCGACGGTGGTGGAGGTCGCGAAGCCGTTACCGTTGGTCTGGCCCGAAACCGTCTGGCTGGCGGTGATGCCGGTCTTGCCGTGGAGGACGGTGGCCGCATCGTTGGTTTCCAGCAGGACGACACCGCCGATGATGCCCGAGCCCCACTCGAAGCTGCCCACGGTGCCGCGGATCACCTGCGCGCGCTTGTAGAGCAGCGGGTCGGTGAACAGCTGCGTGCCGACGCGGTAGATCTCTTCCGAGCCCGTGGTGGCGCCGTCGACGACGAAAGCGACCTTCTGGTCGGTGCCATAGGTGCCGTTGGCGCCGAAGCCGCGGATGTTGATGCCCGAGCCGATCGGGGTCGATCCGTTGATGAGCGTGACGCCCGGCACGGAATCCAGCAGTTCGGCGATGGTGGAGGCCTGGCGGTCCTCGATCTCCTTGCGGTCGATCACGGTGATCGGCGTCGCGGTGTCGGTCTGGATGGCGCGGGTGCTCTCGCCGATATCGATAGTGCCGAGGAATTCACCGGCCTGCGTGTTCTTGTCGGTGGCGGCAGCGTCCTGCGCATGGGCCGGAGCGGCGACGAAGAAGGCAATGGCGGACACCCCGCCAAGCGCGCGGGCGGCAAAACTACGAAGCATAATTGTTTCCCCTTCGCTAATGCGAATCGTATGCATTAGCAGAAAGGCCAATTGCGCAGCTTGACTGTTACGTAAAGGACTTTTTGCGGATTTCGTCCGGTGGCCCCGGAAAGATCGCGAAGGGCATGACGAAACCGCCCCGGAAGCGGTGTGCTTCCGAGGCGGTCTGTAAGAACTGTCAGCTTCTCGCCGCGTGCGGCGAAAGACGGTCAGAACGGGATGTCGTCGTCGAGGTCGTCGCCGAAGCCGCCGCCGGAACCGCCGGACGAGCCGCCCGAGGAACCGCCGGTGCGGCCCCATTCGCTGCCGCCCGCAGAGCCACCGGAGGAACCGCCGCCCCATTCGTCACCGCCGCGCGATGCTCCGCCCGAGCGCTGGCCGCCGCCGAAGCCGCCGCCCGAGGAACCACCCTCGCTCCAGCCGCCACCGCCGCTGCGCTGGCCACCGCTGCCGCCGCCCGGCGCACCGTCGAGCATGGTCAGCACGCCGCCGACGCCGCCGACCGAGACTTCGGTGGTGTAGCGGTCATTGCCGTTCTGGTCCTGCCACTTGCGGGTGCGCAGCTGGCCTTCGATGTAGACCTTCGAGCCCTTGCGCAGGAACCGCTCGGCCACGCCGACGAGGCCGTCGGACTGGAGCACGACCGAGTGCCATTCGGTACGCTCCTTGCGCTCGCCGGTGGCGCGGTCCTTCCAGCTTTCGGAGGTCGCGATGCGCAGATTGGCGATGCGGCCGCCGTTCTGGAACGACTTGATCTCGGGGTCGGCCCCGAGGTTGCCGACGATGATGACCTTGTTGACGCTGCCTGCCATGCGGGAATCGCTTTCCTTCGAAATCTGGCGGATGGGTTAGCCCAAGCCGGGGCACCGATGCGAGTCCGGCGGACCGCCTTTTCTACAATTGTAATGTTCCGGAGAGTGCCCACCCCGTTCGGCTAGGCGATAAATCGCCAAGCCTGCCGACCCTCCCGCAAGCGGGAGGGTAAGGCCTATTTTTCTCCCCTCCCGGTTGCGGGAGGGGCCGGGGGTGGGCCTTGAAACGCTACAACCCCGCCGCCACCGCGACCCAGTACGTCGCGCCCGACGCAATGTAGGCGAGGCCGAACAGGTACGCGAGCATGAACGTCGGCCACTTCCAGCCGTTGGTCTCGCGCCGGGTCACCGCGATCGTCGACATGCACTGCGGCGCGAACACGAACCATGCCAGGAACGCCAGCGCCATCGGCAGCGTCCAGCGCCGCTTGAGCTGGTCGCCGAGTTCGAGCGCCTGCTCGTCCTCGTTATCGCCCGCATCGACCGCGTAGGTCGTCGCCAGCGAGGACACCGCAACTTCGCGCGCGGCCATCGCCGGGATCAGCGCGAGCGCCATGTCGCGGTTGAAGCCGATCGGCTCGACCACGAAGGCGAGACCGTTCGCCACCTTGCCCGCGATCGAGGCGTCGACCTGGCTCTCGCCCGGGCCGGCCTTGGGGAAGTTGAGCATGACCCACAGCACGACCGTGACCATGAAGATGATCGTGCCCGCGCGGCGCAGGAAGATCCACGCGCGCTGCCACAGGCCGATCGCCATGTCCTTGAGGCGCGGCATCTGGTACTTGGGCAGTTCCATGATGAAGCCCGAAGCGGCGCCCTTGGTCATCGAACTGCGCAGCGCCAGCGCCACCGCCATGGCCCCGACCACGCCCACGACATAGAGCGTGAACAGCACCAACCCCTGCAGGCCGATCCCGCCCCACACGCTGGTATGCGGGATGAACGCGGCGATGATCACCGCATAGACCGGCAGGCGCGCCGAGCAGGTCATCAGCGGCGCGATCAGGATCGTCGTCAACCGGTCCTTGGGGTCGGTGATCGAGCGCGTCGCCATGATGCCCGGAATGGCGCAGGCAAAGCTGGAGAGCAGCGGGATGAAGCTGCGCCCCGAAAGGCCGACGCTCGCCATCATGCGGTCCATCAGGAACGCGGCGCGGGCCATGTAGCCCGATGCCTCCATGGCGAGGATGAAGGCGAAGAGGATGACGATCTGCGGCAGGAACACGATCACCGAGCCCACGCCCGCGATCACGCCGTCCGTCAGCAGATCGCGCAGCAGGCTTGGCGGAAGCGCGGCCTTGACGCCGTCGTGCAGCGCACTGACGCCCGCATCGAGCGCATCGGCGAACGGCGTCGCCCAGGCGAAGACCGCCTGAAACACCACGAAGAGGATCGCCAGCAGGATCACCGGGCCGACCCACGGGTTCAGCAGCAGCTGGTCCAGCTTCGCATGCAGGCGATGACGCTTCGATTCCGAGAGGATCGCCGCATCCGCCATGGCATGCGCGGCGACGCGGCGTTCGGTCTGTCCGAGGGCGGTCAGGCCCGGCCCCGGATGCCGCTCGCCGGCGTTCGCGATCGCCTCGCCCAGTTCGGCAAGGCCGCGGCGGCGCACGGCGACGGTCGGGATGACGGGGACGCCCAGTTCCTCGGCCAGCACGGCGGCGTCGAGCACCAGCCCGTCACGCTCCGCCAGATCGACCATGTTGAGCGCGACGACGGTGGGCTTGCCCAACGCCAGCAGTTCCTGCGCGAAGACGAGGTGCTGCTCGAGGTTCGATGCGTCGAGCACCACCACCAGCACGTCGGGCGCGGCCTCGCCGGGGAAGTGCCCGGCGATGACCTTGGCGGTCACTTCCTCGTCCGGGCTGGTCGGGTCGAGGCCGTAGGCGCCGGGAAGGTCGGTCATCTCCACCGGCTCCCCGGTGGGCAGCACGAAGCGGCCCGACTTGCGCTCCACGGTGACGCCGGGATAATTGGCGATCTTCTGGCGCGCGCCGGTCAGCGCGTTGAACAGCGCGCTCTTGCCCGCATTGGGGTTGCCGACGAGCGCGACCCGCCTGTTACCTTCAGGGCGTTGACGGCTCACAGTTCCTCGACCTCCATCGCGGCGGCATGGGCGCGGCGCACGGCCACGGTCATGCGGCCCACGGTAATGGCGATAGGGTCGCGCCCGCCCAGGATGCCGCGATGCGACACCGCGATCCTGGCGCCCTCCTCCAAGCCCAGGGCGCGGAGCCTGCGCGCCTCTTCCTGGACGAGCGCGGGCCAGTGCACGGCGACGATGCGCGCGGACCGGCCGATAGGAAGCATATCGAGAGTCATGCTGGCGCGGTGCCAGATAACACCCTTAATTGCAACCGGATCGCAATAGCGAAAGTATGGGTTTTAGCGGGGGCAAGGATTTGAAACGAAGCCAACCCAAGCACCGTTCGTCATTGCGAGCGCAGCGAAGCAATCCAGGGCAGTCTTGAGCCGCCCTAGATTGCTTCGCTGCGCTCGCAATGACGGATGGTTGTGTAGACTAGTGGTACGGAAGGTGGAGCGCAGACTGCGCTCCACTCCCTTTTACCGTGCCGGATACCGCATGCGGCCGAGCAGGCGGGTCATGCTGAACCGCTCGTCGGGCTTGCGCAGCAGCTGCGACTTGGCCTTCTCGAAGCGCATGATCCCGGCGATGCGGCGGTCGAGGAAGGCGCGCGTCTCGGCCTTGTCCTCGCTGGTGTCACGCGCGAAGGCGTGGAGCGTGGCCGCATAGATGCCGCCCAGGATCGCGCGCTTGGTGTAATGGTTGTAGTCGGTCGCGGTATCGCCCGCGAGCCGCCACATGGCATCGGCGCTGCGCCAGCCCAGCCGCGTGGATGCGGCGATGTTCTGCGGCATCGCCATGATCGTCAGCGCCCGCAGCAGCGCTTCCTCGCGCCCCGCCACGGCCTCCAGCCGCGCCCAGACGAGGCGGCGGATACGCTCGCGGATCGAGAGGTTCGACAAGGCGCCCCCTCCGACGGACGCGGTCATCGTCGCGTCGACATGCCCGATCCACGCCGAGATCATCGCCATCGCCCCGTCGCGGAAGGCATAGGCCGCCAGCGCCGGATCGACACCCGCCGAAGCCGCGGCCGAGGCGACCGCATCGGCAGTCCAGCCGTCGAACACCGCGGCATCGGCCACCAGCGGAGCCAGTTGCAGGCGCAGTTCGTCGAGCGAGGCGGCTTCTTGCGTCATCTTACGGAGTCCTCAGAACGTCGGGCCGTAGACCGGCTTGGCACTCTTCGCGCCCTTCTTGCCATAAGTCTCGATGACCGACATCAGCTGCGCGCTGCCGCCCTCGATCTTGGCATAGTCCCGCGCGCTGCGGCCCGAATTGTCGGAGCGGTCGGGATTGGCGCCCGCTTCGAGCAGCGCCTTGGTCAGTTGCAGGTCCTTGCGGTGGACAGCGAAGATCAGCGGCGTCTCGCCCGCGTCGTTCGAGGTGTCGGGGCTGGCCTTCTGGTCGAGCAAAAGCTGCGCGCCCTCGCGCCAGCCGAGGTTCACCGCCAGTTCCAGTGCGCTGCGCCCGCGATCGTCGGTGGCGTTGACGTTGGCGCCCTTGGCGATGAGGTAGTTGAGCCAGGTCAGGTCGCGGCGCGCGGTGACGATGTGCAGCGCGCCCTCGCCGGTGGTGATGTCCTTGGCGTTGATGATCTGGGAGGACTTCATGATCGCCTCCTCGACCTTGTCGCCTTCCTTCTTCTTCACCGCTTCGAGGAACTTGTAACCTTCCGAGAAGTCGGCGCGGGCGGGCGAGGTCATCAGCAGGCTCATCGCGAACACGGGAACAGCCACCTTGAGGACCATGCGAGAAAGGCCCACAACGCGGCGTATCGTCATCTTCAGCACTTCTAACGTCCTTCCACCACAGGTCTTTACGCGCGCCCCGCCATCCGCGCCTTGCATGGAGGCGTCTAGCAGGTCATGAGCGTGGGCGCCATGACATACCTTGCACGTCGTCTCGCTCCCCTTGCACTCGTATTGCTGGCGGGGCTGCCGCTTTCCGCCTGCTCAAAGCAGCCTGCGGTCGAGCGTCCGCCGCTCGAAGGCGCGGCCATCGGCGGGCCGTTCACGCTGGTGGACAAGGACAACAAGCCGGTCACCTGGGACAGCTTCAAGGGCCGCTGGCGAATCGTCTACTTCGGCTACACCTTCTGCCCCGACGTCTGCCCGCTCGACATGCAGGAAACGATGCGCGGCTTCGCCGAATTCGCGAAGCGCGAACCGGCCAAGGCGGCGAAAGTGCAGCCGATCTTCATCACCGTCGATCCGCAGCGCGACACGCCCGAGATCGTCGGCCAGTGGACCTCGGCGTTCGGCCCCAGGCTGCTCGGCCTGACCGGCACCCCGCAGCAGATCGAAAGTGCTGCCAAGGCCTTCGCGATCTACTACAAGAAGGGCTCCGACACGCCCGGCGGCTACCTGATGGATCACGTTCGCATCACCTACCTGTTCGCCCCCGACGGCAAGCCGATTGCCATGCTGCCCTCCGACCAGGGCCGCAAGGCGGTCGAGGCCGAGCTTGAAAAGTGGGTGAAGTGAGCGGCCAGAAGCCCTTCTGGGAACTGCCCCTCGACCGCCTGACCCGCGATGAGTGGGAGGCCCTGTGCGACGGCTGCGGCCAATGCTGCCTGCACAAGGTCGAGGACGAGGACACCGGCGAGATCTACCACACCAATGTCGCCTGCAAGCTGCTCAACCTCAAGACCGCGCAGTGCAGCGACTATGCCAACCGCCGCAGCTTCGTGCCCGACTGCCTGAAGCTGACGCCCGAGAGCGCGGGCCGCTACGCATGGCTGCCGCCGAGCTGCGCCTACCGCCTGCGTGCCGACGGCGACCCGCTGCCCGAATGGCACTACCTCGTCAGCGGCAGCCGCGACACGGTGCACGAGGCGGGCATCTCGGTCGCGGGCAAGGTGATCTCGGAGACGGTGGCCGGGCCGCTCGAACAGCACATCGTCTGGCCCTACGGCGATGAGGATGAGGAGGAGTGGGAGGTCGAGGACGGCAGCGCGCCGTGGGACGTCCTGCCGGAGCAAAAGCGCTGAATGCGATGCTCGACTGGCTGAGGCGCGATCCGCGCGAAGAGCTGGTCGTCGAGGTCGGCGACCGCGCCCTTCCCGTGGTGGTCCGCCACCTCGACCGCGCCCGCCGGATGACCATGCGCCTTGCGCCCGACGGCAGCGAGGTGCGCATCTCCGTCCCCCGCTGGACCCGCACGGCCGAGGCGGTCGCCTTCGCCCGGAGCCGCCGCGACTGGCTGGCGAAGCAGCTCGCCGCCCTCCCCGCCGCCGCGCCGATGGCGGACGGAACCACGATCACCTTCCGGGGCGACGCCCTCGCCGTGGTCCACGACATCACCGCGCCGCGACGCCCGGTCGTCGACGACGGCGAACTGCGCCTCGGCGGCCCTGCCGATTCGCTTGCCCCGCGCGTCCTGCGCTGGCTGCAGACGGAAGCGAAGGACCTCCTCGCCACCGACCTCGCCGAATATTGCGAGCGCGCCGCCCAGCCCTGCCCCGCCCTCGGCCTGTCGAGCGCGCAACGGCGCTGGGGTTCCTGCGCGCATGACGGGACGATCCGGATCAACTGGCGGCTGATCATGGCGCCCGATCCGGTGCGCCGCTCAGTAGTCGCACACGAGGTTGCCCACCTCGTCCACTTCGATCACTCGCCCGCGTTCCATCATGTCCTCAAGACGATCTTCGAGGGGTCGATTCATGAGGCCAATCGGTGGCTGAAGGCGCATGGCCGGTCGCTCTATGTACCGTTTGGGTAGCGTTGAGTGCCGTTAGGGCCTACATGGGTGCCATGTTGAAGCGCAGTGGAATCTGGAAAGACGCAAACCCGACCGGGATGGTCGCGGATTTCAAGCTGGTCTGGAAGCAGGCCGGACACAACCGCTGGCGCATCGCGGCGGTGTCGGCCGCCTGCACTTTTGGCGTGTTTTATCTGATGTTTACGCAGGAAGGCAGCGCCCCGCACCCGCCGCCGAAGGTGACCTGGATCTCCGTCCTCAAGGAACACCGCACCGACGCCGAGATCGAGGCGGAGAACCTCGCCAACCAGAAGGCCAAGGAAGCTTACGCCCGCGAAATAGCGCGCCGCGACAAGGACGTACGCGAACTCTACAAGACGATCGGCCGCTATTCCGGCATGGACGTCGACAAGATCGCGCGCGAAGCCGACGCCGAGGAAGCCGCCAAGGCCAAGGCCGATCGCGAACGCGTCGAACAAAATCTGAAGGCAGGCGGCATCGCCAACCCCAAGCTGGCACCGGACGCGGCCCAGCAGTGAACGACAGGGGGGGGAGCGAAGACGCGCGCTGGCTCGCCGCCGCCGCGGCTCTCGCCGCGCGCGCCCGTCCGCTGAGCAGGCCGAATCCGGGCGTCGGCGCGATCATCGTGAAGGCCGGCCGCGTGATTGCGCGCGGCTGGACGCAAGCCGGCGGCCGCCCTCACGCCGAAGCCATGGCGCTCGCCGCCGCCGGAGAGGCCGCGCACGGGGGCACCATCTACGTCACCCTCGAACCCTGCGCCCACAAGTCCGAGCGCGGCCCGGCCTGCGCCGACCTCGTCTCGCAGTCCGGCCTCGCCCGCGTGGTGATCGGCTGCATGGACCCCGATCCGCGCACCTCGGGCGCCGGAATCGCCCGCATCCGCGCCGCCGGGATCGAGGCCGAATACCTGCAGTCCGCAGCCTGCGAGCAGAGCCTTTCCGGCTATCTAACCACCAAGCGCCTCGGTCGCCCCGAGGTGACGCTCAAGCTCGCGATGTCGCTCGACGGCTGTATCGCGCTGGCGAGCGGCGAGAGCCAGTGGATCACCGGGCCTGACGCGCGCGCCCACACCCACGCCATGCGCGCCCGCGCCGATGCGATTCTCGTCGGCGGCGGCACATTGCGGGCCGACACCCCCCGCCTCGACGTGCGCCTGCCGGGATTGGAGGACCGCAGCCCGCAACGCTGGGTGCTGACACGCGGCTCCGCTCCCGAAGGCTGGCATGCGCTGCCCTCACCCGAGGCCATCGCCGGGATGGAAGGCGTCCTGCACCTCTTCGTCGAGGGCGGCGCCCATGCGGCCACAGCTTTCCTTGCGGCAGGGCTCGTCGACCGCCTGCTCATCTACCGCGCCCCGGTGCTGCTTGGCGGCAAGCCGGGCCTCGGCGATTTCGGCCTGCCCTCGCTGGCGCAAGCGCATGGCCGCTGGCGAATGGCGGCGCGACGGCAGCTTGGCAGCGACACGCTGGAAGTCTACGACGCGCGAAATTCTCACGAAGGCTAGCTCATGTTCACCGGAATCGTCACTGCCGTCGGCACCATCCGCGAAGCCCGCAAGACCGGCGACCTGCGCGCCGTCATCGCCTGCCCCTTTGATCCCGCGGGCATCGCGATGGGCGCCTCGATCGCCTGCTCGGGCGTATGCCTGACCGTGGTGGACAAGGGCGGCGTGGCCGGCGACGCCTGGTTCGCGGTGGATATTTCGGCCGAATCCGTGGCCCGCACCGTGTCCGGCCGCTGGCAGGAAGGCCGCCACCTGAACCTTGAGCCGGCACTGAAGCTGGGTGACGAACTGGGCGGCCACATCGTCACCGGCCACGTCGACGGCGTCGGGACCGTGGTCAGCATCGAGCCGGTCGGCGATTCGCGCCGCTTCGTCATCGCCGCGCCCAGGGAACTGGCCCCCTACCTCGCCCCCAAGGGTTCGATCACCGTCGATGGCATCTCCCTCACCGTCAACGAAGTGAGTGACGAACCGGACGGCACCTGCCACTTCGCCCTGAACATCATCCCCCACACGGCGGAAGTGACCACCATCGGCGCGATGCAAGCAGGGGACGGCGTAAATCTGGAGATCGACGTGCTGGCCCGCTATCTCCAGCGCATGCAGTCGCTGCGGAGCTGATCGGCCTGAAAGGCACGGCAGAGTCACCGCGTGTCGGTGACTCTGCGGGTTTCTCCCGATGATCCGGCGCCCTGCCACTAGGCTGGCGGCTACAGGATCATTTGGAGACAACGGCATGCATGGAGCCGCGCCGCAAGGCGGCTTGCTTCGGACCCGGACCAAGGCGCTCTACAGCTTTGGCAACGTCGGGAACCAGTTGTTCCGCGACGCGCCGATGATCCTCCTGCTTTACTACCTCACCAGCATCGTCGGCATTCCGCCAGCGATCGCGGGCGCGGCGATCTTCGTGCCCAAGGTCATCGTCGGCGCGCTCAGCGACTTCACCGTCGGCGTCGTTTCCGACCGCAATCTCCATCGCTTCGCACGGCGCAACTGGCTGCTGGTCGGCGCAGTGCTGGCCCCCTTCGCGATGATCGCCACGTTCTTCGTGCCCAACGCCGGGGTGAGCACGCAAGTCGGCTACGTCGTCGTCGCCTTCAGCTTCTACATGGTGACCTTCGCCAGCTTCTCCGTGCCGTTCCTTGCGCATTTCTCGGAAATCAGCAGCGATCCGCAGGAGCGTACGGTGCTGATGGCGTGGAAGCACGCCTGGACCGGCGCGGGGCTGCTGCTCGGCTCGGCGCTGGTGCCATGGCTCATCCACGAACTGGGTGCCGATCGCGGCGCCTACGTCACCGGCGCGGCGCTGCTGGGCGGGATCACCGCGATCAGCCTCGTCACCGCCTGGAACGCGGTGCGCAAGGTGAAGGTCGTCGCGCCTCTCGAGCGCGACCTGTCGCTGCGCGGCCTGCTGGCCACGCTGACCTTCCGCCCGTTCCGCGTCCTGTGCCTTTCCGCCGCCGCCATGACAGTGGCGGCAGGCACCTGCTCGGCGGCGATGGCGTTCTTCATCACCTACAACATGGGGCGGACCGACGCGCTGGTGCAGCTCGGCATCCTCGTCGCCATTGCGGGCTGCGTCGTCATGGCCGTCTCGCCGCTCTGGGTGGCGGCGGCGAAAGTGCTGGGCAAGCGCAACGCGTACCTCGTTGGCGCGCTCGGTCATGTGATCACGCTGATCGTCTGGTCCAATGCCGGCGCCGGGCCGATCTGGGTGACCTATGTGTGCTCGGGCTGCGTCGGGCTGTTCAACTCGGGCTGGGGCCTGATCGCGCTCTCGCTCCTCACCGACGCCATGGCGCAGGCGAGAGAAGAGACCGGGCGCGATACCGCCGGCTCGTTCGCCGCGATCTGGTCGATCATCGAGAAGGCCGGAATCGCGCTCGGCGGCACGCTGATCGCGAGTTCGATCCTGGCGATCGGCGGCTTCGATTCAGCCGCCGCCAAGCGCGGCATCGCCCAGAGCGCCGAGGCCATCGATGCGATCCGCTACGCCTTCGGAATCGTCCCGGCCGCGCTGATGTGCATTGCCGCGCTGATCATCTGGCGCTGCGTCCCCGCACGCGGAGGCGCAGCGCTGGCACACTAGAGCTGATGATATTGGATTGAACCATCCTTCGTCATTGCGAGCGCAGCGAAGCAATCCAGGGCGGGGTGATGCTGCCCTGGATTGCTTCGCTGCGCTCGCAATGACGATTCAGGTTAAATCATCGGGCTCTAGCTATCGTGCTGCGCCGCCGCCACGATCGCACGGTTGAGGCGGGTCTGGCGCAGGGCGGAGGGGTGCAGCACGCTGCGGTTCGGCAGCCCCCTCACCGCCAGAGCGAACTCGCGAAGCTGCGTCGCGAAATAGTGCGTGATCCCGTCGTTGAAGAGCGCATCGTCATCCACCGGTGCCCGCTCGGGCATGACGACGGGCTCGTCGTCGATCCAGAGTTCATCGCCGTTCTCGACGCGCACGGTGGCGTTCTCGAAGTGCGCGACCTTGCGGTTCATCGTGCGCTTCTGGTTGTACGAAACGTGGATAGAGGCGAGCACGTCGTCAGGATAGCGCAGCAGGATCATCGCCTCGTCCTCTGCCGCCCAGTCGGGCTGGAAGCGCGCCGCCTCGACATGGATGCGCAGCGGATCGATCTCGCCGACGACGAGTTGCAGGAAATCGATCGCATGCGGGGCGAACAGGGTAAGGACCAGTCCTTCCTCGCGCGTGCGGGTCGCCCACCAGGGCGCCTGCGGGCCGTCCCAAAACACGCACATCGAGATGCTGACCGCTCGCAGACGGCCGAACCCGGCGCGGCGGTCCTGCAGGGTACGCACCGCCTCGACATGGCGAAAGGTGTGCCCGGCAGCAAGGACCAGCCCGGTTTCGTCCGCCAGTGCAGCGATCCGCTCGGCATCGGCGAGGGTTTCGGAGAACGGCTTCTCGACCAGCACGTTGCGCCCGGCGCGCAGCACCTGCTCCACCTGATCCGCGTGCAATGCGTTAGGCGTGCACAGCACCACTGCTTCGACAGCATCCAGCGCCAGCGCCTCTTCCAGCGAAGTGCAGGCGTGTTCGGCGCCATACTCTTGCGCGAACTCGGCGGCGCGGGCGGGATCGGGATCGACCACGGCGACCAGTCGGGCATGCTCCGGACTGCGGGCGATCGCCTTGAGATGCAGCGGCGCAATCCGGCCGCAGCCGACGAGGGCGATCCCGATGGGTCGATCGATTGTCATGCAGGCTCCACGTAACGTCAGGCGGGAAAGGCCTGACGAGGCCCATATCTTCACCCGCCGTCCATCACCGCCTGGGCGGTTGATCGACAGGCGAACGATACCCGGTCAGGCCAGCGGGCCTGCCGTGAAACTCTCGCGCGTGATTTCGAAGATGACGTGCTCGACCATCACGCCGCAGCGCTCGTAGCTGCGCGAACGGCCCTCGACCAGACGGCCGCCGATATTCGCCATCGCCTTGCGCGAGATGACATTGTCCGCGCCCACTTGGAAGATGACACGCTCGAAATGCTGGAGTGCGTGCGCAAGCATCATGCGCTTGAATTCGGCGTTGTACCCGCCGCCCCAGTAGCGGCGTGCCAGGAACGTCCAGCCGATCTCGATTTCGCCGGGTTGCTCGACTTCGGGCGCTCCGTAGCGGGAGGAGCCGACGATTGCGCCGTTCTCCCGATCGAGGATCGCAAGGGCGCCGCCACCCGCCAACGCCTCGTCGAAGAAGGCGCGGAACACCGGCTCCTGCCAGCGATCGTGCGAGGGATGCACGGCCCAGATGTCGGGATCGGACGCGACTGCGAACAGCGCATCCCAATCCGCCTCGACCAAGGGCCGGAGCGTCAGCCGGTCCCCTTCGAGAACCGGCTCACGGTTCATGATCAGGCCGTCACGGCCGCGACGGCGGCGATGAACTGGTCGATGTTGCCGTCGGTCAGACCCGCAACGTTGATGCGGCCCGAAGCGGCAAAGTAGATACCGTATTCCGAACGCATCGCCTGCACCTGCTCCGGGGTGAAGGGGATGATCGAGAACAGGCCGTTCTGCAAACCCACTGGGGTCAGATCGACGCCGCCGGTCTTGCCGGCAGCCTGCAGCTTGGCGCGCACGCCGCGCATGCGCTCGCGCATTTCGTCGAGTTCGGCCAGCCACTGCGCGGTCAGCGCCTCGTCTTCGAGGATCACGCGAACCGCCGCGCCGCCGTGATCTGGCGGCTGCGACCAGTTGGCGCGCGCCAGCGAGTGACCGTTCGACATCACCTTGGCAAGATCGGCCGGATCGGCGACCATTGCGTAGAGCGCACCGACGCGGTCACGATAGAGGCCGAAGTTCTTGTCGCACGAATAGCAGATCAGCGCTTCGGGCACCGATGCCAGAACGCGGCGCAGGCCGTAGGCATCTTCTTCCATGCCCTGGCCGAGGCCCTGGTAGGCAAGGTCGAGAACCGGCAGGATGGTCGAAGCGGCCAGCAGTCCGGCGATCTCGTCCCACTCTGCACGGGTGTAGTCAATCCCTGTCGGGTTGTGGCAGCAGCCGTGCAGCAGGATGGCATCGCCTTCCTGCGCCGTGGCGATCGCGCCGCGCAGGGCGTCCATGTCGGCACCGGCCCCGGTCGCGTGGTTGAATTCAAGGACTTCGAGGCCGAGATCGGCGCAGATCTGGTTATGGTTCGGCCAGCTGGGCTTGCCGACGATGACGCGCTTGTAGCCCGCACGCTTCACCATCGCGAGCGCGAGACGCAGCGAACCGGTGCCGCCGGGGGTCTGCATGCCCTCGATCCGGCCGTCCATGGTCGGGTTGGCCTTGCCGAAGACGTAAGGCATCAGCTTCTCGACGAAGCCCATGTCGCCCTCGGGGCCGAGGTAGGCCTTGGAGTCCTGCTCCTCGACCAGCTTCTGCTCGGCCGCCTTGATCGCGGCGAAGACCGGCGTGTCGCCGTCGGCCGTCTTGTAGACGCCGACACCGAGGTCGATCTTGTCCGCACGCGGATCGTTGTTGTGGAGCTTGATCAGCGCAAGGAGCGCGTCAGCGGGCTGTTGCTTGAGATCGTTGAGCATGGCGGGCGGCCCTTAACCCCGCCCGCCGCTTGACGCAACCACCTAGTTGGAGGGTCGCGTCAATGCGCAATATCGTTGCGTCAGAAGGGCAGCCAGCTCTGCTTTTCGGAGAACTTCATATAGCCGATGTTGGCGCCCAGACGCAGTCCCGCGCCCGCGCGCACGGGAATCAGCACGGTGTTTCCGCGGCGCAGGTAGCTGACGGTGAAGCCGCCCACGAGATAGGCCTGGCCTTCGCCCGCGCCGAACCTGTGGAACAGGTCCTGGCTGTCGTAGAGGTTGTAGACGAGGACGAAGGCATTGCCTGCATTGGCTCCGGCATCGAAGCCGATCGAAGGGCCGGTCCAGTACACCGGCCGCTCTCCTTCCACCTTGTGGTGGAGTGTGCCCGAACCGTAGCGCAGGCCCACGGCAATCGCGCCGCCAGCCTCACGGCCGATGATGTAGGCGTTGGGCTCGCCTTGCTTGGCGAGCAGGTCCTTGATGATATCCGCGAGGCCCTTGGCGCCTTTGCCGAACACGCCTTCCGCTGCGCCGATCAGGTCGTCCTCGCGGTAGGTCGAACCATTGTCCTGCGTCGCGACAGCAGGTGCGGCGGGATAAGTCGGCGCGGGCGTGGGAGCAGGATAGGCCGGCTGCCCGCCGTTCCAGTCGGTGGCGGGGGGCCCTTCAACAGGCGTGCCGTTACCAGGATCAGTTGCAGGCGGCACCGGCGAATAGGTCGTCCCCCGGTTGAGGTCGCTATCGATCGCAGCGTCGGGATCGACGGTGGTGACTTGCGCTAAGGCCGGCGCAACAGGCATGGCGAGCGCCATAAACGCCGTCGCCAGCCCGATGACCGACCTGCGACGCGCCCCCCGAACAGTGTGCGTGCGATCTTGCATAGAATGACCCTTCATGGCGTGATTACCTTGCGTTCTCCACGCCGATACTGGCGCTTCCACGTTCCCCGCGCCCCATGCACGGTCAAAACTGGTATCATCCCACAAGAATCCACCGCGCATGACCTAGCAATGAACGGACGACGACCCGAGTCGGTTTTGCGGCGGATTGAACTTGAAACATGCGCCGAAGCGAGTGCCGAATAAATCTGCATTCTGGCACTCTTGCCCCCTTGCCGCCCCCGAATGCTCCCGTTATAGGCACCGCTCCAAGCCGCACTCGGAGACGTGGGTGAGTGGCTGAAACCAGCGGTTTGCTAAACCGTCGTGCCCTTAAGGGGGCACCCCGGGTTCGAATCCCGGCGTCTCCGCCACCGGCTTGTATAGCCACATTCGCGACCATCCGATAAAGCCCTGAGAAATCAGGTCTTTCGGGTGCTTCGTGTCCACCCGCATTCATCCCTGTTCGCCTGCAACCGATTCGTCGTGTGGGAAAAAATGTGGGAAGATTTGTGGCATGGGTAAGCTGCCCGCAACCGTTGTAAGAAACGCCACCAATCCAGGACGCCTGAGGGATGGTGATGGACTTTTTCTCATCATTCAACCCAGTGATACCAAGAGTTGGATGTGCCGGGTTCAGAAGGCTGGTAGCCGCCGCGACTTTGGCGTGGGCAGCGCGGCGAAGGTGTCGATCGCCCAGCCAAGGGAGCGCGCTCGGGAGATTCGGAGCTGGGTGGAGCTGGGCCTCGACCCCGTTTTCGAACGGCGTAAGGCCGAAGGCGTGCCTACCTTCAAGGAGGCCACTGCGGAAGTCCTAGCAGCCCAGCGCAAGACTTGGCGCAATGAGAAGCATGAAGGTCAGTGGCTTCGTACGCTGGAGACATATGTCTTCCCCAAACTAGGCAATGTCCAAGTCTCGGAAATCACCAGCCCATGATCCGCAATGTCCTGGCCGAAATCTGGCTATCCAAGCCTGAGACCGTACGGCGGGTCTGACAGCGTATTGGAGCAGTGCTCGACTGGGCCTTTGCCTCCGGCTTCCGAGAATCAGAGGCACCGATGCATCCGGTGACCAAAAGTCTGCCTAAGCAGCCGAAGAATGAGGGCCGTTTCGCAGCGATGCCCTATAATAAGGTACCCGCTTTTGTTGCCAGCCTCAGGACACGAAAGTCATTCAGCCGGATGGCACTCGAGTTTGCAATCCTGTGCGCTTCACGATCGGGGGAGGTTGGCGGCGCGCGGTGGGAGGAATTTGATCTGGAGAACTGCCTCTGGACGGTGCCGAAGAAGCGAATGAAGGCCAACCGCGAGCATGTCATTCCCCTCACGCCGAGCGCAATTCGGATCATAGAAAGAGCAGCCGCCCTCAAACTGGGTGATTGCCCCCTCGTCTTCCCTGGAGCGAAACGGAACATGCCGCTGTCCGACATGACGTTGGCGAAGCTTCTGCGTGAAATGAAGGAACCCTACACGGCACATGGTTTCAGGTCGGCATTTCGCGATTGGGTGAGCGAAGAGACTGAGCATCACGGCGAAGTGGCCGAGGCAGCACTTGCTCACGTTGTAAAAGACAAAACTGAAGCTGCGTATCGACGCGGAAACTTGCTCGAAAAGCGCCGATTGCTGATGAATGGCTGGTCAGCCTTTTGCGAGCCGCGCTGACGCACCTTGCCGCGAAGTCGATGTAGCGAACCGTCGCTTGCAGCGAGCGGCCTGACCTCGCCGGCAGCGAACTTTCCCCGTTCTCCAGCAGCCAAATCCACGCTCCCCAGTGCGGTCCGTCCGCCGATGCCTCTGAAGAGCGCCATTTCAGTCTGCCTTGTCAGAAGCACATTCACGCCTTTGGACAGAAGATAGCGCTTGATGCTGCGCGCGGCCTGTCGAATTCGCTGCTCGTTCTCGACAAGTGCGATGCGGACATATCCTTCACCCTGTTCGCCATAGCCGACCCCCGCTGCGACAGCCACTTTCGCCTGGGTCAACAACTCCTTCGAGAATTCGAGGCTGCCCATGTGCCGAAGGGCGGGCGGTAGCGGCGCCCATGCGAACATCGATGCGCTTGGGCTTGGTATCTCCCATCCGCAGCGGGCGAAGCTGTCGACGAGCACGTCGCGCCGCCGGTGATAGAGCCGGCGGTTCTTCTCGACGATGTCTTGCGGTCCATTGAGCGCCGCGACGGCGGCAGCCTGGATCGGTGTGAACGCGCCATAGTCGAGATAGGACTTCACCCGCGCCATAGCCGCAATCAGCCTTGGGTTCCCGACAGCGAAGCCGATCCGCCATCCTGCCATGCTGTAGGTCTTGGACAGACTGGTGAACTCGACGGCGACATCCTTCGCGCCCTTCGCCTGCAGGATCGATACCGTTGGCTTGCCGTCATAGTACAGCTCCGAATAGGCAAGGTCGCTTAGAACCCACAGTCGTTCTCCTTCGCGAATGCCACCAGGCGTTCGTAGAAAGCGAGGTCAACAGTCTCCGCCGTCGGGTTGGCGGGATAGTTCGTCACCAGCAGCTTCGGGCGGGGCACGGTGAAACGCATCGCGCGCTCGAGGCTCTCGAAATAGCGCTCGTCCGGCGTGGTCGGCACGCTCCTGATCGTCGCGCCGGCGATGATGAAGCCGAAGGTGTGGATCGGATAGGAGGGGTTGGGAGCAAGCACCACATCGCCCGGCTCGGTGATCGCAGTGGCCAGGCTGGCCACCCCCTCTTTCGATCCCATCGTGACGATCACCTCCGTCTCAGGATCAAGTTCGACGCCGAAGCGCAGGCCGTAATAATCGGCTTGTGCCCGACGCAGGCCAAGAATGCCCTTTGACTGGGAATAGCCATGGGCATCGGGCTTGCGCGTCGCCTCGATCAGCTTCTCAATGACATGATCGGGCGGAGGCAGGTCTGGATTGCCCATGCCGAGATCGATGACATCTTGCCCGGCAGCGCGCGCGGCTGCCCGCATCGCGTTGGTTTCCGCGATTACGTAGGGAGGCAGGCGCTTCATGCGATAGAACTCTTCGGTCATGGCTATGTCTCGTGAATGGACAGATCAGGTATGGATCAGGAGAAGCGCTTCGCACCGGCCACGCAGAGGATGACGATCACGGTCGATGCGATCATCGTCCATGCGACAGGCTCTCCGAGAACCACGCCTGCGAGGAGCAGACCAAGGAAGGGCTGAAGGAGCTGGAGTTGTCCGACGCCGGCGATGCCGCCAACGGCAAGGCCGCGATACCAGAACACGAAACCCAGCATCATCGAGAAGACCGAAACATAAGCGAAGCCGGACCAGGCGCGCCACCCGATGTCGGCCCAGTTCGCCGGCACTGTCGTCATGGCGAAGACGATCATGACCGGTAGCGAGAGGAGCAGAGCCCAACTGATAACCTGCCATCCGCCAAGCCGGCGGGACAGCGCCGCACCTTCAGCATAGCCCAGTCCGCACAGCACAATGGACGCCACCATCAGCAGGTCGCCGGTCAACGAACCGGCTCCACTGTTGTACAAGGCGAAACCGGCCACCGCAGCAGCCCCGATTGTCGAGAAAAACCAGAAGGCAGGTTTGGGGCGTTCGCCACCGCGCAATACGCCGAAGATGGCGGTGGACAGCGGAAGCAATCCCACGAAGACAACCGAGTGTGCCGCTGTGATGTGCTGGAGAGCAAAACCGGTCAGAAGCGGGAAGCCGAGCACTACGCCGATCGAGACGATGCCGAGCGGCAGCAGGTCGGAGCGCGCGGGCCGTGCTTGCCGGAGTGCCATGAGGAAGACCGCGCCAAGCATCGCTGCGATGACAGCACGCCCCGACGTTACGAACAGCGGCGTGAAGTCCGCGACTGCGAGACGTGTCGCCGGCAGAGACCCGCTAAAGATGATGACGCCCAGGAGGCCGCTGCCCCAACCGGCTGTATTCCGTTCCATAACTCCTCGCTTTCGCGATCCGACTATTCGGAGAGGTCTGGCCAAGACAGAGACAATACAATACAAAAATTGGTAACTGTATGGATATTTTATACCATACAATCAAAAAGGGCATAGCGATGGGTCGGTTGCGCAGCGGAACCAGAACCGAAGAACTCATGGACGCAATCCGTGCGAAGATCGCAAGCCGTGCAATCGGTCCGGGGGATCGGCTGCCCTCCGTCCGAGGATTTGCTGAGACCATGTCCGTGTCTCCATCCACCGTGGTCGAGGCCTATGATCGACTGGCGGCCGAAGGGGTGATCAGTGCACGCCGAGGTTCGGGCTTCTATGTGACGGGAAGCAGCATCTCGCCGATGTCGGTTAGCGAAATGGGGCCACGCCGCGAGCGGGCCGTCGATCCGTTCTGGATTTCCCGCCAATCTCTCGACGCCGATGCTTCCATGGCCAAGCCAGGCTGTGGCTGGCTGCCAACGGACTGGATGCCCCATGCCGCACTCCGCAAGGCATTACGATCACTGGCACGCGGTGAGGATGCACTGCTGACCGAATATGGCAGCACACATGGTTCGCTGGCGCTGCGCCGCCTGCTTCTCGGTCGTTTCGCCGAAGAGGGCATCGACGTGAGCGCTGACCAGGTTCTGCTGACCGGATCCGGCACGCAGGCCATCGATCTGATCTGCCGCTTTCTGCTGCATCCCGGCGACACCGTGCTGGTCGACGACCCCGGCTATTTCAATTTCCAGGCGCTGCTGCGCGCGCACCGTGTGAAGCTGGTCGGTATTCCATTCACGTCCACCGGTCCGGACACCGCGGCATTCGAAGCGGCGCTGATTGCGCATAAGCCAAGGCTCTACATTACCAACTCCGCGCTCCACAATCCAACGGGGGCAAGCATTTCGTATCAAACGGCGCACCGCCTGCTGAGCGCTGCCGGAGCCCATGACCTCACGATCGTGGAAGACGATATCTTCGCCGATTTCGAACCATCGCCGTCGCCGCGTCTCGCGGTCCTCGACGGACTCGACCGGGTGATCCGCATAGGGAGCTTCTCCAAGACCCTCTCCGCGGCCGTGCGCTGTGGTTATATCGCGGCGCGTCGCGACTGGATCGAGGGATTGATTGATCTTCAGGTTGCGACGAGCTTCGGTGGACCTAGCCCAGTGGCAACAGAATTGATCGCCGATGTGCTGGCGGGGGGTAGCTATCGAAAGCATATGGCCGAACTGCGCCAACGTTTGGCGCAGGCGCGGGACCATACTGCCGCACGTTTGGCGAAGTTGGGAATCATGCCATGGATCATGCCGCGAGGTGGTTTCTATCTATGGTGCCGCCTACCAGATGGTCTCGATTCCGCGGACATCGCCAGACACTGTCTGGAGGCTGGCGTTGTGCTAGCACCTGGCAACGTGTTCAGCGTGTCTCAGTCTGCGGCGCCGTTCATGCGCTTCAACGTAGCGCAATCGGACGACCACCGGGTCGAGCACGCTCTCATTCAAGCATTAGATCAATCAGTCCGACGGGAATGAAACCGCGTGAGCGGCTCGGTCGTTGGAACCTGCCATTCGCATTCTTATCGCGAACGGCAGGTTCATCCCAAGCCCAGCCCATCGCTGCTGCCCCTTAGGAGACGCTCAGAGCCAGAGTTCGGCTCCCCAGGTGCAGACCTTCCGCTCTTCTGGCAGCTCGCGACCAATAAAGGTCATCCTGAAAGGGTTTTGTCGCTTCCCGTACTTTCCGCCACGTCAATCGACCTCGACGCAGGCGCCTCAGGATGGCCGGCGTCATGGGGCCGATCTTCGTGGCGGGATCTTGCGGATCGCGATTTTCAGGTCGCGCGCGGCGCCCACGAACTTCGCCGTGAAGGCTTCCGCTATGAGCCGCTCGAGGATGAAGCGCTTGGCCGCGAGACAGACCTGACCCGTGTTCTGGAAGCGGGATCGCCGCCTCCAGCCTCGACCTCTTCAGGGTTCTGGTAGGGGCAGAGCGCGATCAGCGCATCGGTGGCGGGGTCGCGCGATACGGCTTCGGATGCAAAGATCTGGGCGGGGTTGGTCAGTGTGTCTAACATCGTGGGCTCCTAAGAACGGAAGCGGGGCTGCGACGGCTGTCAGAAATTCTGGCGAGTGGGGCGGATGACGATGGCGTTGATGTCGACATCGGCGGGTTGCTCGATCGCATAGGCAATGGCACGCGCGACCGAACTGGCCGGGATCGCCTGCCGGTAGCCCTGGCCGCGCGGCTCGATCTGCGTGCCTTCGCTGACCATGAAGCCCGCGCCGGCGCGCTGGGCATAGTAGCGGGCCATCAACGCGGTCGGCACGTCTCCGGGCTGGGCGGCGCGCTGGCTGTCTGGGGCGGCAGCACGATGCGGTTGCGCAAGGTGTGCTGGCCGAGCGGGACGGGGGTGAACAGGGCGGGGTGGCGGGTCATCATGATCTCCTCGGAGTGCGTGGATCAGCCGGCGCCTTTTGGCAGGCGCGCGGCATGGCTCCTTCCGGTCCGGCGGCGCGAAACGAAGGTGGCGGTCTGCTGCCGTCTCGTGTGGGATGGTGGCGGGTTTAGCGCCCTGGTTGCAGGCGGTGCGGCAACCCGAAGCGCCATGTCTGCGCCAGAAGTCCGATCATCTGAATTTCCTCTGCGTAGAAGGGCTGCGCGAGCAGCGCGGCGCCGATCCAGTGCTTCAGGTTGCGCATCGGGGCCTCCTCAGGCCGAAACGGGATCGAGGACGAAGGCGGTCCGCTCGGCAAGATCGCCGATCGCGGCCAGATAGGCCTGGAAGTGCGGGGTCGCGCGATGCGCGGCAACCGCGTCCGAGCCGGTGTAGAGCTCGTCCAGAACGAAGCGCGTGGGCTCGCTCTGATCCTGCCAGAGATCATAGCGCAAGTTGCCGGCTTCGGCCCGGCTCGGCGCGAGCATGCCCTCGAGCAGGGTACGGAGCTGGTCGGCAGCGCCGGGACGAGCGGTCAGGACGGCGACGATCTTCACAGGGTTGGTCATATGGGTAATCCTTGATGAATGGGTGGGCGTGGTGGCGCGCATCCGCAGCGCGCCACCTGTCATGCGCGTGCTCATGCGGCCGTCTGCGGGCCGCCGAGCGCCTCGATCATGGCCTTCGCGACTGCGTGGTCGGAGGCCGGGTTCTGGCCGGTGATCAGTTCGCGATCCACGACCACGTTGGCAACGAAATCTTCAGGAGCGGCCGAAACCTCGCCGCTGGCCAGCCGCAGGGCCTTCGGCATGTCGAAGTACAGTTCGCCCTTCAGCAGGTGCTCTTCGGCGATCTTCTCCTCGCTCGCCGAGAAAACCGTCATGCGATAACCCGCATAGATCCAACCCTTAGCGAGGTCGGTCGCCCTAGCGTCATCGCCCTCGATCAGGGCGGCCCTGTACGCTGCCGGGTCGGCCAGGGCGGCGACCACCGCGACGGGACCATGGCAGAGCAGCCCGGTCGGCTTGGCCGCCGCATGGAAGTGGCGCAGAATGGCGCCCGCCTCGCGGTCCTGCATCAGATCGACCGCCGGAGCATGGCCGCCCGGGACAAAGACGCCTGCAAATTCGTCCAGACCCTGTCCGATGACCGAGGCGAGGGTGTGGACCTCGTTCATGGCGGGGTCCTCGGCAAAGAAGTGCCGTGCGCGCTCATACGCGGCTTGGTCGCCTCCGAAATGCTGCACCGTATCCGATGCTTCGTCGATGTGCGGCTTGGTGCCGTCGGGCGTGGCGAGCACGACATCGTAGCCGGCCTCGATCAGCGCCATCGCGGGCACCACTGTCTCGTTCAGGTACTGGCCAATCGTGGCAGAGCCGCCGCCGCGCAGCTCGATCTGCGTGGCGTTGGATCCGAGGAAGAGCACTTTCGCATTAGTCATCTGAGTCTCCATTGTCTCACCGCATTTGCTGCGGACGAGTGAAAGGTGGCCCTATTCGACATATTCCAGAAGTTTATTGTCCTGATTTCAGTTATACGCTCTAGAGCATGTCTGTATGCGATACGACCTCAACCTGCTCCCGATCTTTGTTGCCCTGATGGAAGAGCGGAGCGTGACGCGCGCGGCCGAGCGCGTCGGGATGACGCAGCCGGCGCTGTCCAACGCGCTCTCGCGGCTGCGCCTGATGCTGCAGGATCAGCTTTTCATCCGCGAGCGTTACGGGATCCAGCCCACCGCCGTCGCGCTGGAACTCGCGCCCGCGATCGCCGATGCGCTGGCGAAGCTCGATGATGCTGTACTGGGCCAGCAGGGCTTCGATCCCGCCAAGGCCGAGCGGGTTTTCACGATAGCGCCCAATGGTTATGTCGAGTTCGTGCTTGTCCCCGCCATCGTCGCCCGGCTCCAGCAGGTGGCGCCCTGCATCAAGCTGCGGCTGACACCCTATGGCAACGATCTGGTCGAGACCGGTGTCGTATCAGGCACCACTGCGCTGGTGCTCGGCCGCATCGTCGATCCTCCCGACAATCTCGTCGTCCAGCATCTGATGGACGAGAGCCTTGCCTGTGCCGTGCGGGCGGACCATCCCACCGTGGGCGACGCGATGACGCGCGAGCAGTTCGAGGCGCTCAAGCACGTCAACATCATACCGCCGGGGCGAATGCGCGCGGGCCTGTTCCAGGCGCTCGCGCAGCAGCAGCTCAAGCGCGAGGTGGCGATTTCGGTGACCAACTTCTTCGCGGTCGCTGAGATGGTGGCCGTCACCGACTATTGCGCGACACTGCCGTCACTGATTTGCCGGCGACTACGACAGGATTCCCGCTTGAAAATTCTTACCGCGCCGGTGGATCTAGGTACGTTTCCCGTCGAAATGGCCTGGCATGTGCGATACCGACAGGATCCGGCGCACCGCTGGCTGCGGGGGCTGGTCGCGGAGATCGTGCGGGAACTGTCGGCTTCGGATTGATTGCGCCGAGCGTGCCACTTCCAACCTTTTTAAAGGGACCGCCGATCGTGCGAGTGTCGGCTCTTCGCCGAAGCCGACACTCGCCGACCAAGGCGAAAATGACGGCACTGCCCCACGATGCCGCCTACGCAATCGACCCAACGCAGATACTAGGCTTTCATTTCGAAACTCCAAAGTGCCAACCGTCAGCTATATCTCGCGGCTGTCGCTCGGAATTGTGCAATGGCGCCATCGGCAGGAGCCGCTCGCTGTGAGGGCAGCGGAGCTTTGTTCTCTGGCGTATGATCCCGAACATTCTCTCTGTCCCGATGTCGCACCCGATGTCTCGCCAAGGGGGACATAAGATGCGGACGGTTCGCAATGCTCGGAGAGCGGAACCTATGTTGCAAGCGACGACGAGCAGCGAGTGCTGTCGATCCAGTCTTTGGCGCTCTCCAAGCGCGTCATTGCCCCTGTAACGATGCGGATCACAGCTGGGCAAGTATCGTCGCCCCGCATCGAACCGAACTACGCCTCGCCCTCAAATCGCCATAGCCATCTGCGGCATTGCCCTTAACCGCCCCACGTCGCGGACAGGCGGGGCGCCGAAGAGGCGACGATATTCGCGGCTGAACTGGGAGGGGCTGTCATAGCCGACGCGGAAGCCCGCCTCTGCCGCATCAAGGCGGTCGGCCAACATCAGCGCCCGCGCTTCCTGCAACCGCAACTGCTTTTGATATTGCAGCGGAGTCATGGCGGTGGCCCGGCGAAAATGATCATGGAAGCTCGACAGGCTCATGCCGGCAAGGGCGGCAAGATGTGGTCCGCTGAATGGTTCGCGGAAATGGGCCTTGAGCCAGGCGATCGCTTTGGCCAGCTGGCTGGTGCGGCTTTCGCCGCTCGCTATCGCGCGCAGGATGCCCGCGCCCGGCCCGGTCATCAGTCGCACCAGCAATTCCCGCTCGATGAGCGGCGCGAGCAGCGGCGCGTTCGCCGGATCGCCGAGCAGCGCCGTCAACCGCGTCGCCGCATCAATCAGTTCAGGTGTCATCGGGTGCAGCGTCATCCCGCCCCTCTCCTCCGTGCCTGCCGGCAGAGGCGGCAGGGTTAACGCGATCTCCGACAACAGGGCGGGGTCGAGATAGAGGCAGAAGCAGAGATAAGGCGCGTCCGCGCTCGCCTGCGTCACAGCGCCTGTGATGGGCAGGTCGAGTGAGGCGACGAGATAGCTGGCAGGGCCATAGTTGATCACCGCATCGCCCAGCAGCACGCGCTTGCTGCCCTGCGCGATGATGCACAGCGCCGGACGCTGCACCATATGCACCGGCTCGCCACCCCGGCCCGAGCGGACCAGCGTGAGCCGAGCGATGGGCGTCTCGATGATACCGTCTCGCTCGGCGTATCGGGCAATCTGCTGAGCCAGTTCTTGATGCGCCATCAGTGCCTCGCCTAAAGCAGTCGGTACGATCAGCCTACACGGCTAATAGAGACCGATCCAGCGCGGCGCTATAAATCTGGAATATCGTGCAATCATCCCGGATGACCGTTCTACCTCCTCACGACCAGATAGCGCCATCTAAGGGGCATCGGATCGATGGTTCGGTCTGTCTGAACAGGAGTGACTATCATGGCCATAGAGGACAAGGTCATCGCGATTACCGGCGCCAGCAGCGGCATCGGCGAAGGCACGGCGCGGCTCCTGGCGGCGCGCGGCGCGAAGCTGATGCTGGGCGCACGCCGCACCGACCGGCTCGCAGCGCTGGCGGAGGAGTTGAACGCAGCGGGAGGCACAGTCGCCTTCCGGTCACTCGATGTCACCGACCGCGGCGATTTCGAGGCGTTCATCGCCGCGACCGAAGCCGAATATGGCCGCGTTGATGTGCTGGTCAACAATGCGGGGCTGATGCCGCTGTCGCGCTTCGACAGCCTGAAGGTTGACGAATGGGACCGTATGATCGACGTCAACATCCGCGGTGTCCTGCACGGCATAGCCGCCGCCCTCCCCCGCTTCAAAAGCCAGGGCAGCGGCCAGTTCGTCAACATTTCTTCGATCGGTGGCTATGCCGTGTGGCCGACCTGCGGCGTCTACAGCGCGACAAAATATGCAGTGCGCGCCATCTCGGAGGCGCTGCGCATGGAGCATGACGACATTCGCGTTACCATCATCGCGCCGGGCGTCGTGGAATCGGAACTGGCCCACACGATCACCGATCCGGTCGCGGCGCAGGCCATGGTCGATTTCCGCTCCATCGCGCTCACCCCGGACGCGATCGCGCGCGCCATCGCCTATGCGGTGGAGCAGCCGGCGGATGTGGATGTTAATACGTTGATCGTCCGGCCGGTTCGCTCAACAATCTGACGATGATGGGGGCATTCGCATATTGCCCCCATAACCTGGCAGCAGCCAAGGTCCTATGCGCTCCTGAATTTCTTGAAGCCTATAGAGGATAAAGGCGGCCAAACGGTGCAACCTATCGAATTATTAATACAAAGCTGACTGCCCAAAATGGCGCTCGATCTGGCGCTCGCCCTTGTCCGAACCGCCCCTTCTCGGACTCTCAGCGGTCACTTTTCGTTATCCAGTTGCGGACGTGCAGCTTCCCCTTTTCTGAAGGCCCAAGACTGCCCGTAAGGACCTTCGAGTTTAAAGCCCGGACGTTTGGCGGTGTGACCAATGAGGGCAATTGCGAGGTGGAGCAAGATGTTCGCAACTGCCCTCAGGTCAGCGCGATCAGAAGCGGAAGCTGCTGGTCACCATGACGCTCTGGGTGTCGAACTTGTCGCCACGATTGATGCTGGCTCCGCCCGAAGGGGTAATGCGGAAGGGATTGGTCGCAGGCGCCGTGCCGGCACCGACATCGACACGGTAATCGCCGGCATTGTAGCGGGTATAGAGATAGCGCGCACCGATCGAGAAGTTCTGCGCGACCTTGGCTTCAACGCCGCCACCGACGTTCCAGCCCCAGGCATCTTCCTTGCGGTTCACTTCCGTAAAGCTGTTCGCCCCGTTGCTGGTGGTGAAGCTGTTGCTCACCTTGGCGTATGACAGGCCGCCCGTCACATAGGGCATGATGCCGCTGCGCGTTGTCACGCCGAGCCGGGCACGCAGATTGCCGTTCCAGTCGATCTGACGGTGCATGGTGTAGTAGGCAGGCGTCGTCGAATATTCGCTCACGGCATCGTCGATGTACGTCTTGCCCGCTTCGGCGACCACGCCCGCGACGATGCTGCCGAACTGCCGGTCGTAGCCGACATGGCCCATCCAGCTCAGCGCATCCTTGTCGCCCCGGCAGCCGCTGGCCGGTGTCGAACCACGCGCTGCGCCGCCGCACGTGCCTGGCGAGAACGCGTTTGCGCCGGTGGTCGTCGTGACCGTGTCGTTGAAGGTGCCGTCGGCATTGGTGTCGAAGCGAAGATGCTCGTTGTTGTCGCTCTTCTGGAACGTGTAGCCGATCGAGCCGCCGACATACGGGCCGCTCCAGTCCACCGCGTCCCCGTCCTGCGCAAAAGCTGGCGCGGTAAGAGCGAGCGCCATCGCGCCCAAAGGCGCAAAGTACAGTGCCCTCATCGAAATCCTCCTTATCAGACGGCCAACTCAGCCGCTGTCGGAAGGGCAAACTGCGAGGGCCAAAGTTTGGTTGCGCCGGCTTACCATGACGTTTTGTTGCCCATGTGCCATTGTGTGCACAGCCGATGGCACGCCTCAGCCGAACGTGAATGCGTAGGCCTGAACGCCCGGGTCGAGGAACTCGATCGCGAAAGTCCGCTCCGCCATGCCGCCTTGCATCCTGACCAGCTGGTAGAGCCGCTGGCTCTCGACCACTCCGTTACCGCTAGCATCGACGTCGGCGCCATGGTCGGCTCCGGGGGCCTTGCCGTCGATGGTCACGCGGAACCGTACCCGCTGCCCCGACCGGGTCGGGCCGAGCACAAGGTGCAGGTCGCGCGCATAAAAGCGATAGACGATGCGGCCTCCGGCGGCCTCGAGCGAAGCCTGTTCGCGCCCGACCGTCCATGTGCCGCCGAGTGCCCAGTCGTCCCTGCGCGGTGATGCAGGGACCGCGTAGTCGTGACGAGTATCGCGCACGAGACCGCCCGGCGAGACGAACCGTTGCGCCTTTCCATAGCCGAGATAGGTTTCCGGCGATCGCGCCTTGCCCTGCCCCGCAGCGGCTCCGGTTCCGGTCGCCGACACGGTGACGGTCCCGGAATTACCCACCGCGTTTCCATTCTCTGCCAGCAAGCGCTGGATCACCCTCTCCGACTGCGCATAATCGCCTTCGCCGAAATGGTGGTAACGGATGCGGCCCTTACCATCGATGAAGTAGTGGGCGGGCCAGTAGCGGTTGCGGAACGCGCGCCAGACGGCATGGTCGTTATCGATCGCGACCGGATAGGCGATGTCGAGGTCGTGCACCGCCGTGCGGACATTGGCGGGGTCCTTCTCAAACGCGAACTCGGGCGTGTGGACGCCGATGACGACCAGCCCCTGGTCCCGGTACTTCTCCGCCCAGGCCCGCACGTAGGGCAGCGAGCGCAGGCAGTTGATGCAACTGTACGTCCAGAAATCGACCAGCACGACCTTCCCGCGCAGCGACTGCGGGGTCAGAGGCGGCGAGTTGATCCACTCACCGGCCCCCGCGAGCGAGGGGAAGGGGCCTTCGTCGGCCAGCCGTCCGCTGTTGCCCATCGCCGCAGAGGACATGGCATCATCCGGATGGAACCGGTCTAGCAAACCCTGCTCGAAATGCGCGGTGCCTGACAGCGAGAGCCGCGTCAGCAGTCCGGTATCCAGCCCCAGCGCGATCGCGGCAACGCCGATCAGAACGGCGATGCCCAGAACCTTGCGGATCCGCTCGCCCACGCCGATCGAGCGCTTCATTGCGGCAAAGATCTTGCCGCCCACTAGCAAGGCCAGCGCCAGCGAAGTCGCGGCGCCCGCCGCGTAAGCCAGCAGCAGCAGGCTCGTATGCGCGCTTGCGCCCTGCAGCGCGGCTCCGGTGAGGACGAGCCCCAGCACGGGCCCCGCGCAAGGCGCCCACAGCAGGCCGGTGGCGACGCCCAGCAGGAGCGAGGCAAAGAAACTCGATGCGCCGTGATCCGCCCGGTCAGCGGATTGGGATAGCCTTCCGCCCAACGCCACCAGCGGACGCGTCGCCCGGTCGGCAAGCGCGGGATACAGCAGCAGCAGCCCGAAGGCGGCAAGCACGACAAGCGCCGCGATCCGGCCATAGGCATTCGCCTGGACCGCCCATCCTCCCCCGACCGCCGCCAGCGTCGCTACGGCGGCAAAGGTCATCGCCATGCCCAGCAGCAACGGCAGGCCGCTACGCAGGAACGGCCTGTCGGCGCGCGCGAAGACGAAAGGCAGCACAGGCAGGATGCATGGGCTGATGATCGTCAGCACACCGCCCAGGTAAGCCAGCAGAAAAAGGATCATTGGTATCGCCGCCTTGCCGCAGGTCCCGAAGCGCGCGGCGCTCTGATGCGTCGGCGGATTCGGTATTGCGGTCCATAGACGCTTGCGCACCATAATGATCCATGAATGACGGCGGCATGCATCCTTCCGCCAGCTTGCATCGTATATTCACGCAGGAACCACGAAGCCGGAAAGCCTTGTTCATGAAGCGTATCGCCAGCATCGCCATGCTCGTTGTTACCGTCACTGCAGGTATGGCGGGAGCGACGGCGCTCATGCGCAAGAACAGCGCTCAAGCCGCCCCGACGCAGGCCGTATTCCGCATCCAGGCACCGGCATTCCAGGCCTCGGAGGTAGGCAAGCGCGAAACCGCCGTCTTCGCGGGCGGATGCTTCTGGGGCGTTCAGGGCGTATATCAGCATGTCCGGGGCGTGAGCAGCGCGGTATCGGGCTATGCGGGAGGCGATCGGGAAAACGCGAAATACGCCGTAGTTTCACGCGGGAGCACGGGCCATGCCGAGGCAGTGAAGGTGACGTACGACCCCCGGCAGGTCAGCTACGGACAATTACTGCACGTATTCTTCTCGGTGATCGCGGACCCCACGATGCTCAATGCGCAGGGACCGGATCGCGGCACCCAGTATCGCAGCGCGCTGTTCCCCCAGTCGCCGGGACAGCGCGAGACCGCGGAGCGATATATTGCCCAACTCGGCAAGGCAGGTGCCTGGAAGCGCCCCATCGTCACGCGCGTGGAGCCGTTTAAGAGCTTCTACCCAGCGGAAGCCTACCATCAGGACTACCTGACCCTGCACCCGGATTCGGCCTATATCCGCCGCAATGACCTGCCGAAGGTCACTGCGCTTAAAGCGACGTTCCCGGCGCTCTATCGCAGCAATCCCGTTCTCGTGTCCGGGCCGGGCACAAGTTCTGCAAAGGATCGTTGATCCTTCGGCGTAGCAGGGACGAGACCGGCAAATGCTTGAAGCGAGTTCTGCCTCACGGTTGGAAAACCGGGCACTTTTGGTCTCGGCGATCCATCTTGCCGCCAGCGGCGATGCGGCCGGATTGCGCAATGTCTATGACCTCACCTCCGCCAAGCTATTCGGTATTTGCCTTCGCATCTGCGCGGACCGGGAAGCGGCGGAGGATGTGCTACAGGATGTCTACGTGAAGGTCTGGAGACGGGCGGCGTCGTTCGACGCCTCTCGGGCCAGTCCCGTAAGTTGGCTCGCCACGATCGCGCGCAACGCCGCCGTCGACTGGCGTCGGGCCGAACATCGCCATGACGCCATGCCCTATAAAGCGATGGCCGCAATCGCGGACGATGCGCCGCTCGCCGATGCGCTGATGGAAGGCGATGAGGAAAGACGTAGGCTGCTTGTCTGCATCGAAGGCCTTCCCAGCGAGCAGTCCAGCGCCATCCGCAGCGCGTTCCTTCAGGGCTTTACCTACCAGCAGTTGGCGGAACGCAGCGATACGCCGCTCGGCACGGTCAAGAGCTGGATCCGGCGCGGCATGCTCAGGCTTAAGGATTGCCTGGGCCATGGTTGACGCAGCCGAGGAACAGGATCGCGGTGCTCTCGCCGCTGAACTCGCGCTGGGGCTGCTGGAAGGAGCCGAGCGAGCGCAGGCCTTGCGCTTGTGCCTATCCGATCCGGTCTTTGCACGCGAGGTGGAAGGATGGACCACAAGGCTATCTCCTTTGCTCGATACGCTCCCGCCCGTCCTGCCTTCGTCCCGGGTCTGGCATACGGTAGCGGCGCGCATCGGAGCCGCCCCGGAGGCGCCAAGCCTGAACCGACTGCATGCCTGGCGAGCGGGTGCGCTGATGTCTGGAGCCGTCGCGGCAGCGCTCGCCCTATTCATCGTACTGCGCCCGGTCGAGCCGACTGCACGCATGCCAATGGCCGTCTCGCAGCTAAAGGGGACCGATGAGGCGCAAGTTCTCGCCATCAGCTACGACCCTCGGAAAGGCATCCTGCAGGTCGGCTCGCAGGCGGAGCCCGGCGACGGCAAGCGCGCCGAGCTATGGGTCATCCCGCAGGACAGCGTCCCGCGCTCGCTGGGAATGATGGCGCACCAGGGAGGCGCCATTCCCGTCGATCCCGCAATGCGCCCGCTTATTGCTGCGGGAGCGACGCTGGCCGTTACTATGGAAGATCCCGCCACCGCGCCCCATGCCGCGCCGAGTAGCCTGCCGGTGATGACGGGAAAAATCTCGATGATCTGATTTCTCCTGCATCCGGACCGGCATGCGCTCCGTATCTTCGGGGCATTCCATCCAAAGGAGTGCGCGAAAGAGGATCCCTGACATGCAAGCATTATCCCGCAAGTTCGCCTCCGGCCTGGCCGCCGCCCTGTTGCTCAGCGGCGGCGTAGCCATTGCGGCCAAGAACCCGATGGTGGGCGGCGCCGCGATGTATTCGACCAAGGACATCGTCGACAACGCCGTCAACTCCAGGGACCACACCACCCTCGTCGCCGCGGTTAAGGCTGCTGGGCTCGTCGATACGCTGAAGGGCCCCGGTCCGTTCACCGTCTTCGCGCCCACCAACGCCGCTTTCGCCAAGCTGCCCAAGGGCACCGTGGATTCGCTGCTCAAGCCTGAAAACAAGGCGATGCTGACGAAAGTGCTGACCTACCACGTCGTCGCGGGCCGCATGACCGCCGCCGACATCGCCGCCAACGCCAAGGCCCATGGCGGCAAGGCCATGCTGACGACGGTAGAGGGCGAGAAGCTGACCGCCTGGAAGGACAAGGCCGGAGCCTGGTGGCTAACCGATGCCAAGAGCGGCAAGGCGAAGATCACCATCGCCAACGTCATGCAATCAAACGGTGTCATCCACGTGGTCGATACCGTGCTGATGCCCTGACCACGATTTCAACGACACATGGGGCTTGTGGGCCGTTGGCCCGCCGCCCCATGTATCTCCTGCATACTTTCAAGCGACAGGATTTTCGCGGCCATGACTTCGAGCTTTTTTTCCTTGGACCGCCGCGCCTTCACGTCGGCGGGGTTCGTTGCAGGCGCGATTGCACTGACAGTTGGACCATCTGTCGGCGCTCCGGCGGCAAGTCTCCGCCTGCCGGACGCGGAATGGCGCCGACGCCTATCCCCTCAGGCCTATGCGGTGCTGCGACAGGGGAGTACCGAGCGTCCCTATTCGAGCCCGCTCCTCAAGGAACACCACAAGGGTCGCTTCCTGTGCGCGGGCTGCGACCTGCCCTTGTTTTCGTCCACTACCAAGTTCGATAGCGGAACGGGGTGGCCCAGTTTCTGGAACCATTTCCCGAGCGCCCTGAAGATCGTTACCGATCGCTCCATGGGCATGGTTCGCAGGGAGGTGCGTTGCGCCCGCTGCGACGGGCACCTCGGCCACGTCTTCGACGACGGGCCACCCCCTACCGGACTGCGTTACTGCATGAATGGCGCTGCGCTGGCATTCCGGTCCGCCTGACGCGCGCCACCGGGATGGTCAGGTGCGTGGCCGGAAAGGCCAGGTCGTGACGCTCGTCGCCCATAACGGCCACCAGATAAGCACCGGCTGTAAGGCAAGGCGTGGTAAGTGGTAGGCCAGTCCCAGTCCGTAGCCCGGCTTCGCAAGGTCGAGTAGCATGTGCTGGACATTCGCCGGCCAGACGCACAGGGTGTAAGCGGCGAGCCCCCACGCCGCAGCAGCGCGAAGCCGAGGCTTCCAAGGCTGCCCGATTCCCGCGGCACCGGCGATCTCGGCAAGACCGGTCAGCATGACGACTAAGGCAGGCGCAGGAACCCAATCCGGGACGATGGCGACGAATGGTGCCGAGATCGCCAAATGTAGCGTGCCAGCTACGGCATAGAGTATCGCCAGCACTACACAGGAATATCTAGTCGGCCGTGAACAATGCGATGTTCGTTTCGGCGACGGGTAGATTGCGTCCG
>NZ_JARVRY010000039.1:0-73025 GCF_030209485.1 Novosphingobium sp. fls2-241-R2A-195 | reverse complement strand
GGATAGGCGCCGGTCCGTCCGGCGTAACCCCCGTTTCCTGCTTACTCCGAGGGCGGGCCAACTTCACCGCACGAACATACGGCCTAGGTTCGCTCGTTTCCCAGTCGAGCGGCTTGATTGGGCGCGTCGCTGCCCCGGCCTGTCGTCGACCCTTGTCGGTCGTTCAGCACAATTTTACGCTCCCAGGTGCGGACCGGAAGATTTCTCATTCTGGATGCCTTGGACTGTCATGTCGCGGACATGGTCCCGGATTTCCTGCGAAGCGTTTTCGAAGAGGCGCGAAGCTAGCGGTCCCGGTGCTGCGATGTGCAGGGCGATACCCTTGTTAGCGAGCCGCGTCGCCAGTTCGGGTGCGTGCATCACGTTTGCGAGC
Source organism: Novosphingobium sp. fls2-241-R2A-195 (assembly GCF_030209485.1). NCBI lineage: Bacteria > Pseudomonadati > Pseudomonadota > Alphaproteobacteria > Sphingomonadales > Sphingomonadaceae > Novosphingobium > Novosphingobium sp. fls2-241-R2A-195. Next base: position 72,652 of record NZ_JARVRY010000039.1, on the reverse strand, counting down.
TTGGCTATGCATTCGGCAAGGCCAGTAGAAAACGTCGATAGACCCTGTATGTTCTCGAAGTTGATCGGCGGCGCTGCCTCGCTCGCACCCGAGGAGGTGACGACGATCCGCACCTACCCCGCCGGTGCCCTTGCTGCGGTGCGCTCCAGAAGCGGCATGAGGCGCGAGGTCAATAGGAAGTGCGCGAGATGATTGGCAGCAAATCCTGCTTCCAGACCCTCGTCCGTCAATTGCGCCCGATCCCACATGCCCCCCGCATTGTTGAGAAGCAGGTCTATCCTGCCCGTCATGAAGAGAATGCGGTCCGCCATATCGCTAGTTTACTCGCATGAGCGAGAAGTCCGCACAGATCAGGTCTACACGAGCACCAGGGCCAGCGTTGCGCCTGATTTCCGGTTCGGCATCAGCAGTGCGGCCGGGATCGCGCCCGGTGCCGATAATCCGGTAGCCCTTCCGGGCCAGTTCGGTCGCGGCAGCCTTGCCTAACCCGGAACTGGCGCCCGTCACGACGGCGGTGGGAATGTCGTCCAAATGTCTGCTCCCTCGGGAAAGAGTGCCGCCCGGCGTCTGCGCTCAGCTCAGTCGCGTTAAGATCTGCGGCAGGTCGGCGGTGATTGGCATGCCCGGCCGTGCGCGCAGATGTAGGGGGCCGCGCCGACCGTGCGGTGCGCGGCCAGATAGGGCAGGTTCGATTGCCGCTTTGCGGGCCGGACCGGGAAGCCGATGCTGATCTCGAGCGGCGTGTCGCTCGCCATGGTGACCTGCCACCCATCCGACCGCATTTTCCCACGGCTGGTCGAGATCCTGAGCGACGAACCAGTTGCACCAAAATCGCAGGACCGGCTGGCCATCTCGGACTTCGGTAGTGACCATGGGCTGTCCTTCAATTATTCGACAAGTTCACCGCTGAGGCGTGTCCCGACATCTGGGATGACAACTGGTTATACACGATCGAAATCGCCTTTACGGCAGTAGATTTACTGATAAATGCAAGCAATTACTCTTCAAAGGGAATGTTTTCATAATCACTTTCTCGTCCAAGCATGGCGGCTTTGAGGCGGGAATGAAGGAGTTTTATCCGTCACCGGCTGTGGACTGCACCGAAAGCAGGGCTGCATGCTCCGAAAGTGCATTTGGGATGCTGCGCAAATCCTAAGATGCTTATCGGCGCCGATCGACACCACCGGGGATTTATCCGTGTATTGGCTAGGGGGCACAAGCATCTCCGCCTCGATCCCCGGCCAATGCCCGAGAGGGTGGCTTAAGTGCCCGGGGCGGGTTTCTCGTATGTTGTCGCCCCAATGGTCGTGACGAGATCTCCTTCCAGTGGCTCCCCAAGTGGGCTAATGGTGAAGCCGCCAGGTTCAGAAGTTTTTTTCGTTCCGGACTGAGCTCCGCTGGCACGCAGATCGGAGTGCCAGACTATGCGGGGGTGACGATCCTGCATCAAGAGTTCGGCGCTCTCGGTCCCGTTGATGATGTGAGTGCCATCGTCCGTAAATCCGCTGTATTTTGCCGATACGAAGGAAATGCGCCCATTCGCGGTCTTGCGGATTTCAACTTGTGCCGTCCCGCCTTTCCATCCCTCCATCTTGAATTTTCCAGCGGGAGCTGAAGGATAGCGCTTTGGCATCGGATCGCCGGCGCGGTATCGGATGCCCCATGGCACGGAGATTTTAACCGGCTCAACCTTGCGGCCAAGAGCTAATAGAGAACGCTCAGGTAGGTGCGCCATCATCAGGCGAGTACGCCGTCCGCCCGGTTCGCGAGAGGCCGGGCAGGGTAGTGGATTGGCCGCCCCGCAATCGGGAGAGGTGACCATCGCTTGCCAATACACGACATTCGTCCCATCCGGTGACCAGGCTGGATCGGCACGAGCGTTCCAGTTGGGATCACTCGGGCTTCCGGGTGCGCCGTTTCCGGCATTGAGCTGCTGGCCGCGATAGTCCCCTCGATCGCCCCACCTATCGATCAGGATCGGTTGGAAAAAGCGACGCATGCCGTTGCGGTACCCGTACCGAGCGCTGAGCATGACCATCCGCGTCAGTTCATCTGTCAGGGGCGGAATGCCTTTCATCGCGCCGTAGTACATGTGCCGATCGACTGTCCGGTTATCGAGGACCACGAACCACTTGTCATCGGGCGACATCAGGATCGGATCAGCGTAACCAGGAGCCGATGTCAGCCGGTGCGACATGCCGGATTGCAGGCTGGTGATGAACATGTCCACATTGCCTGATTCTGGCATACCCATACCGACCGCATTCCTGCCGTCACGCGTCCATCCTCTGGCTTCGCCGATCGCGCCTTTTGGAGGGTTATGGATCAGGTAACCGGGTTTTCCGGGATTTTCGCGAAACGGGGCGAAGTCGGGCAAGGCCGCATTTGTCAGTACCCAGACATCGTCGAGCTCATAGCGAGGCGCGAGCGGGAGGCCGCTGCGCGGCGCTGGATTGAACCTGATCTTTCCGATAAGACCGTGCTGATCGATGTCGGGGCCCGTCGCATTCATATGGCTCCACATCAAATGCTGGCCATCGGGATTGAGCCGTAGTTCGCGCATCGATCCTCCGGGCCCCGAACCATCCGCCGTCGCATTCCAGCGGATCGGATAGATGTGGATGCGTTCGGGCGTGCATCGGTCGTCGGTCAGCTTGTACGTGCCGCAGTCGATGACGTTGGTTCCCGCGATCATCTTTGTATCGCCGGGGAAAGCCTGCGGATGGTCCAGGCTCAGCCAGGTGGCACCCTGCGGGACGCGGCGCCCGTGTTCGTTGGTGGCGGCGGGGTTTGCGTCCCGACGGTTTTGTGCCGGCACGCCGCAAGTTATGCATTTCCAGGCGTCGCCATTACTAAAGACGGTCCCATCCGTCTTGATGGCGATGACTTGTGGGCCATCGTAAACGAATCCGGTCGCCGGCGCAGCCGGCGCCCCGGCGAGCTGCACCGTCAGCAGGACGTGCCTGGCATCGCCCATATAGGCGGGGCCTTCGACGATGCCGTCGTCGGCGCCAGTCATACAGCCGGTTCCTCGCGGATTGACTGCTGTTGAACAGGCACCGATAGCTTCGGACGGTGCAGTTGGCGGCAAAGGAAGCGGCGAGATGGCGACTCGCTCGGGTTTCGGGGGCGGCGGAACGGCCTCTGATGCCGACGAGAGGGCAAATGGCACAACGCCTGCGCCGAAGCAGACCAACGCAATGGCTAGGTTTGCGCCATGCTTCCTTGTTCTGCGCTGATGCGCACGTTTGGTTTCTGGCATGTCTGGTTTCTCTCCGGGAAGCGGTCATTTTTGGGGTGCTGTCGCGCGGCCTAGACTGGAGCGCGCCTATTTAGCTGAAGCGGGTGATCACTTGCGGCAACGCCGCTGTCGTGGCGATCCCTGGCGGAGCCGCGCAGATGCTGTGGATCGCGTTGACGGGCCGATGTGCCGTCAGATTTGGGAGCGTGGCTTGCCGATCGACTTGGGGGATGGGAAAGCCGATACTGATCTCGAGCGGAGTGTCGCCTTCAACCGTGACACGCCAACCGTCTCCGCGAAGATCCCAGGAAGGATTGAGCTTCTCGGTTACGAACCAATTACACCGAAAGCGCACGACCGGCTTTTCGCCGCGGTAACCGGTGGTGACCATTCGTTGTCCCGCAACCGAGCCGGCTGGAATGGTGCTGACGTGAAGCTTGACTGGCTCTTTCGCGAGGGCGACCTCGCTAGAAACCTCGAACCGCTCAATATCGATACCCACCGCCTGCGCGAGTGAGCGTAACGAGTGGTTGAAGACCTCGTCCCGTTCGTAGAACGGGCGCTGTGCGAAGGCGTCAGGGGTTTCGCCGAAGCCCATAATGCCGATCAGCATCTCCTCTGAGCAGCCGTCGATGCAGTTGGCGAACTCATCAATCGTGAGAAGGTCAAGGCGACGTGCAAGCGACAGAAGCGTGATCGGAAGAGCTTCGGTAATGAAGCCTGGGCTGCTGCCGGAGCTGTGGAGGGTTGCGCCACCCTTGATGCAGGCCGTCTCGATCCTTGCGCGAATGGTGGGATCCATACTGTCGGGATGGAAGAATTCCGCTCGCGTGGACGAAATATTGATGCCGTTTTCCAGCAGATCGCAGACATCACCGTAATCGGTGTGTTCAGGCATGTAGAGCACGCAGTCCGGCCTCAGAGCCATTATGGACGCTGGATCGCGAACCGCGATGATCCCGGTTTGCGGCATTCCACATAGCTCACCGGCATCCTTGCCCTCTTTGCCAGGCGAGTAGACCTTGACTCCGACGAGTTCCATGTCGGGATGGCTGAGCACGGCGCGCATGGCGGCTGTACCGACTGTCCCGGTAGCCCATTGCACGACGCGCAGCTTTCGGGCTTCTGATAGCGTGCTCATTGCATTTGCTTCCAAGCATTAGGAGGCGGCAGCGCCGCATGTACACCAGGCGAGACGATTGGCCGGGCCTGGTGCTTCGCCGACGATCCACCTTATCCGATGAACATGCCGCCATTGACGGCGAGCACCTGGCCGGTGACGTAGCTCGCACCATCCGACGCGAGGTATTCGCAGGCCGCTGCGATGTCTTCTGGGGTGCCGGGGCGCGGGATCGGAATGTGCTGGGAGATGACTTTCAGTGGAGGAAACGTCCCGGCTGCAATACCGGCGTCGGCCATGGGCGTAGCGACAACCGATGGGGGGATGGTGTTGACGGTAATTCCCTGGCTGGCGAATTCGCGGGCAAGAGCACGAGTCAATCCGATTACCCCCGCCTTCGCGGCCGAGTAATGCGCGCGGTCTGCTGCACCGGACTGCGCCGCCTGCGACGAGATCGTAATGATCCGGCCCCAGTTGGCATCGACCATATCGGGCAGGGCCGCCTGGACCGTATGGAAAACGCCGGTCAGGTTGATGTCGATCATCCGCTGCCAGGTTTCGACGCTCACGTCCTGAAAGGGGATACCCTCGGAAATTCCGGCATTGGCAACCACGATCGCGATTGGTCCGAGTTCCTCTCGGACCACCGCATAAGCGGCTTCGATACTTGCCCTATCAGACACGTCGACGTGGCGCGCGACAACGCGGGCGCCTTGTGCCCGCAGTGCTTCACTTTCACGTTCCAGGGCCTCGTGCTGAACATCAAGCATCGCCACCGCATGACCTTTGCGCGCGAAAAGCCGCGAGATGCCGAGGCCGATACCCGATGCTCCGCCCGTTACGACTACAACCCGATTGGAAACCATTTCTTCTCTCCCGTCTAAGGCGCTCGGAAGGAGCATTACAGCGCCTCTGGCAACATCTTCGGTTTCGCCAGTTTGTGCGATATTGTGGCGCACAACTTGAAAGCTGTCCAGCCTCCGGATACGCAGGCCAGCGTCATGATTCGAATTCGCGATGCAATCGCGCAGGGTCCAGCCGGACATCCGGCCAGCATCGCCTCAGGGCAACAATGCGGCCCTCCGGGATCGACAAAAGGGAGAAATGGTGATGCCAGTACCAGACGTTTCGGATCGCTCGCTAGACCAACTGATTTCGCTCCGAGGGCGGAGCGCGGTCGTCACCGGTGCCGCCTGGGGGCTAGGAAAGGCCGCAGCACGGCGCCTTGCCGAGGCGGGGGCAGCCGTTCTAATCGCCGATATCGATGAGGCCGCCGCCGCTGCAACCGCGCACGAACTGGTCGAATGCTACGCGGGCGACGTGACCTCGACCCGGCTGGATGCGGGCGATGTGGCGTCAATCGCCGCCGCCGCGGAACTGGCGGAGAGCCGCTTTGGAAAGCTGGATATCTGGGTCAACAATGCGGGCATCCCATCATTTTCTCCGCTGCTCGATCTTGACGCCGAGGAGTTCGATAACGTCCTTGCGATCAATTTGCGCGGGACTTTCGTCGGCGCGAAGGAAGCGGCGCGGCGGATGATCGCAAACGGGCAGGGCGGCGTCATTGTCAATGTCGCCTCGCTGGCAGGTGTCCGTGGCATCTCCGAAGGCCAGGCGGCCTATTGCAGCTCGAAGCACGGCGTCGTGGGACTGACGAAGCAGTTGGCGATTGAACTGGGTGCGCAAGGCATCCGCGTTCTCGGCGTCGCACCGGGCTTCTCGCTCACTGAGAAGACCATGTTCATTGCCGACTGGGACGAGGAAACCATCAAGGCGTGCCCGATCCCCGGTATCGGCAGCAGCCGTCTGGGCCGGGTCGGCGTTGCCGACGACATCGCCCGGGCCATCCTCTTCTGCGCATCGGACATGGCCATGTTCATGACTGGCAGCACATTGCTGCTCGACGGCGGAATGGCGGCCTGAATACTGGCGGGGCCCGAACACAACGCGTCCGGGACCCGCTGTTCGCCGAACAGAAGCTACTAGGCGTCCCGGGCGGAGCGTAGAAACCTTTCGCGCGTGGCGGCAACCGCCTGGCGTGCAGCGGCGACCGCTTCCTCCTCGACGGCGAACAAAAGATGTTGAAGCACTGCATTGAGGTGCATGTGCATGGCCTCCCGCGCGGCATGGGGAGCGCGCTGCCGCAGCGCTGTCAGGATGGCGCGGTGCTCCTCGACGACGGGCTTCCTATTGGCAGCCCGGGCCTGCTCAAGCAGCAGACGGCATTCCGGCGAGGTAAACCGCAGGTTCCAGAGCTCTTCGACAGTTCTGGCGATCGCACCATTTTGGCTGGCTTTGGCGATCGCCATGTGAAAGGCCATATCAGCATTCTCACCGCCATTCTCCAACGTTATGGCTGTGACGAGTTCTTCAAGCCGCTTGATTTCTTCTTCGCTGATATGGCGAGCGGCCAGCGCCGCGCTCTCCCCCTCGATGAGCAGCCGGGCCTCAATGAGTTCGAAGGGGCAGATCGTAAATTCTGGATCGCTGTCCACTTTGCGAGGCAGCCGGATCACAAACGTGCCGGCACCCAGCCGGGCCTCGACAAGCCCCAGAACTTCCATCGCCAGCATCGCCTCACGCACCACCGGCCTGCTGACGCCCATGGTGATAGCGATGTCGCGTTCGGCCGGCATGCGGTCGCCCACACCGTAGACGCCAGATTGCAGTTCGCCGATCAGCGTCCTGGCGACGCGGCGGTAGAGCCGACCGTCAACGTCAGTCATCGATTCCGCGCCGAACGGAGGCTTGGCGCCCATTGTACCCGCCATAGCTTTTACCTTACGGTTGTGGTCAGACCGCCAATTGAAAACCTCAATGCGCGTGTGGCTCTGTCAGCGAAGCACTGCTTTGCAGCGGGCCTGTAAGCAGCGACGATGTCTGACGATGAAACAAGGTGGAACAGGTGTGCGGAAGCGCCGCCCCCGGCTTCCCTTCGCGGGTGGATGCCGGGCGGCATGACTCAAGCGATCTCGACGAGCGCGAGACCTTCGGGAGGCAATTCGAGCGTGAGCGTGCCGTCCGCGTTCAGGCGGCGGGTTTCCACTACCGGGCGAGATACTTGGCGCAGCTGTGCGATCTGTGCGCGCGAAGGATAACGGGGAGAGCCCATCGCCCGCCAGGTCGGCATAGGTGATCCTCGTTCCCAATCCACGAAGCGGACTTCGGCGGTCTTGCGGCCTCTCAACCCATCGAGCTGCAGGGTCACCATCTTGGGGCCTCCGGAAATCTTGCGCTCGGAGGTCATGCCCGGAATGCCGCCCGGCTGATCGACTTCGGCAAGATTCCACACGAGTATGGAAATCCGCCCGTTCTTGTCCTTTGAAGCCAATACAGGGCCCTGTGCCGCAAGACGTTGTGTCCCTAGACGATGCAGCAGGCGGTAGGTGTTGAACGAAGGCTTGGCGATCCCGTCGATCATCATGCTCCAGCCCATGGAGCCTTCCTTGAGCATATAGTCGTCGACGCCGAGTTCCTCGTACATGCCGCTGAGCGTCCACTGCGACATGCCAGCACAATGGACCATGCTATTGGCGATCACATGGGCAATCATGGCCGGGCTGTCGGACGACCATTCGGACAGCCACATGGGCTTGCCGGAGAAGGGGCCGGCATCGATCGTGCGCCGAGCATTGGCAAGGGCATCGGGGATGACGTCATTGATGTTTCTGCGAGGACTTCCCTTACCGAAAACCTCGTCCTGGTCGTCGCCGGCATAGACATGGGTGGCGAAGAAATCGACCGGCGCGTTGTTAGCCGCGCACCACTGTCCGAAATCGCCGATCCAGGCGGTTTTCGAGGTTGCAGGGCCGCCGACCTTGATGAGCGGATCGACCGATTTGATGGCCGTTGCCACAGCCTTGTACATCTCGAAGTAGCGCTGCTTGTCTGCGGTCCAGAAGAAGGAGAGATTGGGCTCGTTCCAGACCTCGAACGGCCACGATCGCACGGTCTCCAACCCATATCGGTAGATCATGGCGGTAGTGAACGACTTGATGAAGCCGGCGAACTCCACGTCAGAGGCCGGCGGCGTGATGTTGCCGCCGTAGAATCCGAACTGGTTTTTTCCCGATGCAAGCTTGCCGGGCATGAAGCTGAGTTCGACATAAGGCGAGACGCCGACATCGAGCAGGCCGTCGTAGACACGGTAGACGTTGAGCCAATTGGGGCCGCCGTTCCGGCGCATCTCAAGAATGCTCTTGCCGAAGACTCCGAGCTCATCGTTGAAGATCCCATGGAAGCGGGCGCGCTTGATTCCGGCTTCATCTACCGCCAGCCGCATATCCCGGCGCCATTCCTCTCGCATGGTGATCGCGGCACGGTCCGATCCAACGCACTCCTCCCAGACATGCGGGAGCATGCCGGCAATCGTGCGGGTATCGACCCGGACGGTTTCACCGGAAATATCGGCCGCTCTCCCGCTGCCTGCGGAAAGCGCTGCAGATGCCGCAGTCGCGGCGAGAAATGTGCGCCTGTCAAACATGACACTCTCCAGAAGAAAATAGTGATGCTGCGGGCTTCACCGCGAAATCTCGATGCCGGCCAAAGCGGCATTGCCGGAAACGCTTGCGAATTCGAGAACCAGACGGCCGTCGACCACTGTCACCGGAAAGCTGCGGACCAATTCCTTGAGCGGGGCGCCGGCTTCGCGCAGGATATTGAGATCGTGGATGACCGATTGACCGTTCGCTTTTACGGCAAGTGCTTGATCGGGTGAGGAGGTCTTGCGCGGCTCGAACAGATGCAAGGTTACCATCCACCGTCCGTCAGGCAGTGGAATATCGTAGGCGTAGGCATCGCCGTCGCGCCAGTAGTCGAACAGGGCCGGGTCGGCGGCCTGCACTTGCCGGATTGGCGCCATCGAGCGGCCGCCAAAGCCCACGAGATTGAGTATGACAGGCTTGCCGCCTCTCACGAAGGTGTCTGAGCCGAAATGCCGGGTACCGAGATCGAGCCCCGCAAGACTGCCAGCATTGATACGCAGACCGTTCCGTTCGATGTCAGGACCGTTCCAGGTGGAGGTGTCGCGCAGTGTCCTGCCGCCGGTTGTCGTCGTGACCACTGCCGCGTTGCTGCCGGGACGAAGGGCAACATTCTTCCATTCACATACGAGATCGGGGCAAGGCGCCTGGCCGATCGATTTGCCGTTGATCGTGAGGCTGGCCGACGCGGCAGTCGAATAGGCTTTCACATCCATGACCGGATAGGCCCGGTCGACATAGCGCTTTCCTGCGAAATGCAGGGCAGGGGCATCACTCCACGCGACCTTGTAGAACCAGAAGGCATCCTTGCGTTGCTTGCGATCTGCCGTGACTAGCCCCTTGTCGTTCAAATCTACGGCATCGCCTTCGTCGCGCAGGTCGCTGGCAAAATCGAACATCGCCCAGACCCAGCTGGCGAAGACGAAATCGCGCTTTGCGATGCTCGGCCAGGTCTGCTCGTGGATCCACGCCTGGTATTCTTCGGGGTGGGGGCGGCCGACGAAATTGACGAAGCCGTTCAATACGTCGTCGCTGTGCTGACTGATCGCGCCGCCGGCGCCGTATTCGCTAAGCGACATCGGTAGCGCCGGGTGCGCGCGATGAAACTTGTCGAGCGTGGCACCAAGGTCGGTCCGCGCCTGCAACGGGTTGGGATAGTACCAGCCGTAATAGCGGTTGTAACCGATGAGATCTGCAGTTCCGGCGAGTTTCTCGCCCGCGGTCTGGATGAGACCAAGCCCCTCGCAGCAGTCTGCAAAGGTCGTGGGGCGATCCGGGTCTTCCTGCTTGGCGACCGCATTGAGGTGCCGGAGCAGCGCGAGCGGTAGCGGTGGTGCGCCCTTCTGGCCGAAGCCCTTGGCCGAATCCACCTCATTGCCCACCGACCACATGAGGATTGAGGGATGGTTGTAATTCTGGCGGATCTGCTCGCGCAGTTGTTGCTCGGCGTTGGCCCACAGAGCGTCCGAGCCCTTTCCACCCGATACGCTGGGTGTGGTGACGTAAGGCAGCTCGGCCCAGACGACCATGCCCGCCTTGTCTGCCAGATCGGACCAGGCATCGGCATGCTGGTAATGGGCCTGGCGAATGGTGTTCGCGCCAAGTTCCTCGATCAGCGCCATGTCTTCGGCATGCTGTCTGGGCGTGACCGCCCAGCCTGATCCAAGCGCGTCCTGATGGCGGGAGACGCCGCGCAGCTTCACATGCCGATCGTTGAGGAAGAAACCGGCGTCTGCATCGAAGCGAAACGAGCGAAGGCCCAGCGGCTGCGTGACACGGTCAAGCTGGGTCTTGCCGTCCGAAATGGTGGAGGTGACCGAGTAGATGTACGGATCCGCCCTGCCATCCCAGCGATGGGGGCGGGCGATGTCCAGCGCAACGCGCTGCTCGCCCACGCCAGGGGCCAGAATGACGCGCTGAACCGAGCGGGCCACGATCTTGCCGCGCGCGTCGCGGATATTGGTTGCAAGCGTGAGGTTTCGAGGCGACGCGCTTGCATTCCGCAGCTTCGTGCGGACTTCGACGGCTGCGCTTTGCGGCGTGATCCTGGTCGCGCGCGCATATACGCCAGGACCGCCGTAATCGAGCGGATCGATCGAGGCTGCCGGGAGCTGGAGCAGTGAAACCTCGCGGTAAATGCCTCCATGCACGAAGAAGTCGCCCGAGAGCGGGATGACTTCGGAGGTCGAACTGCCGGGCTCGACCTTGCTGTTGTCGGCACTCACCACGACCAAGTTGCGCTGGCCCGGCTTCCAGGCATCGGAAACGTCGAGGCGAAAACGGGCGAAAGCACCCTTGTGGGTGCCGACATGGCGGCCGTTTACCCAGACGTCGGCGAGTTTGGCAACTGCTGCGAAGTCCAGGTATTGCCGATCGCCCGGCTTGGCCTTTGGCGCATCGACCCTTAGGCGATACCAGCCCACCCCCTGCCGGTTATCGGTTTCGGCGCCGCGCGTCAGTGCATAGGCGCCGATGTGGTTCCAGCTGTGCGGGACGGAGACTTGCTGCCAGTCGCGGTCGTCGAAGTCGCTTCCCGTGACTGAGGCGGGTTCATCGCCGAAACGAAAGCGCCAGCCATGTGACAGGTCGATTGCGGGCCGGGCGGCGGTGGTTTGGGTCGCAGTCCGATCTTTGGCCGTGAGAGAAGGCGAGACGACTGCCGTGGTCACGATAGCCGAGGCCAGCAGCATTGTTCTCAGCGCCCGCTTGATATCGCCCACTTGCCATTCTCCCGTTTGCTTGAGGCCTGCGTCTGAAGCAGGGCCGTTTTGTGTTCGTTCGCAATTACCACGGGTTCAGCAGCCGCACCGGGCCGAGCAGACCGGAGGGACGCAGGGGCGCGTCCTTCCGGTAGGTCGGGGTTGCGGTCCAGGTCACTTTCGTGACGCCGGGCTGGGCGTCGCCAATGAGGCGATTGACCCACAAGTTCGCTACGCGGATCGAAAGCCGGTTCTTGCCGGAACGCATCTGGGAAGAGATGTCGATGCGGTAAGGCTGATGCCAGGCGTAGCCGGCCATTTGCCCATTCACGCTCACCTCTGCGATTTCGCGCGCATCGCCGAGATCGAGGAACAATGGCATTTCCTTCTTCCATCCGCGCGGCGCCGAGAATTCTTTCGTGTACGTCGCGACGCCAGAGAAATAGCGAATGGACGCATCTGCGTTCTCGTCGAGCGCAGACAGTTCGGGAAGGCGGGCATGGGGTGGCGCGCCTCGCGCCGGTTCGAATGCCACGTCCCATGAGCCGCCAAGGACCGCAGCTTCCGTCAGCTTGAGCGGCGCGACTTTGTAGTCGGTTTCTGAAGTGTTCTTGCGGAAGACGACATGTACCGATTCGTCCGGCTCGAAAGTCAGGGGGACCGAAGTCACGCCGTCCCTGACCGAGAAGCTGACAGGTTCCGATTTGCCCGTGTCGGCATGCCAGAGTTCCGCGGCTTTTCCCGTGATCCGAAAGCGGGCGGTGATCGTTTCGCGGCGATCCTTCTGGTTGGCAATGAAATAGCTGTCGCCATCCGCCAGCTTGCGGTGAACGAACGGGAGGGCCGCGCCCTCCTGGGCGCCGTCCACGGTGACATCGGGCACGATGCCAGCCTGAGACAAGGCTGCGGCAAGATCGCTTGTCGCGATTACCCGACCGCGCCCGACTTTGGTGACGGCGGGGCCCGGCCACAATTTCAGCAGCAATGCCTGGTAGCGGGCAGGATCACCCGAGAGACCTGGGTCGCTGATGGGCCGAGCCCCGATGACCGTGGCGCCCGCTTCCACCAGTTCAGCAATTCGATTGAGAACAGCCAGGCTCATCTTGTTGGCAGAGCCTCCCAAGTAGAGCACGCGGTAGCGTGCTCCTCCAGTGCTCACCAGATCGCCACCATCGTTGGACAACACGCTGAGGAGAGCATCGGCGTTTACGAAATCGTATGCGCTTCCGGCAGGAATGTCGGCAACCGGCGCATCTGCGAACAGGGATGTCAGCGGGGCGTCTTCGCCGTAGAAGTAGGCAATATCAGCAACATTTGTGCCCTGCTGGAGCATGAGGGAATTGCGGGCAATATAGTCGATCCACGGGCGGGCGAGTTCCCCCCAGGCCTCGTTGCGATTGAAGTCCTGTCCGAAGATGGAAAGGCGCAGGCCCGGTTTCCTGTCGTCCACGGGGACGTGCACCGACGTATGGATCACAGGGCGATTGATCCCGCTCACGAACTCGAGGTCGATCATCCGCTTGAGCTCGTTCGGGGCAAATGCCCACGGCGAGAGCATCGAGGTCAACGATTCAGCGGCAACGTACTTGCGCCCGTAAATGTGCGCGACCGACGCGGCGCCTCTCATGTCGGCAAGGTAGGTCGGTTTGGGCCCGCGGTCGCGCTGGAACGACCACATGGCGGACATGGGCACGTCCGCCCATCTGCGCATCGCCATATCATCGCCGAGTTGCGGGCGGTGATCCTCCAGCGCCTCGCCATAGACGACAAGGTCATTCTCATGCGCCGCCTCGGCAACCGTACCGTAGTGTTCGCTGGCCAGAAGGTCCGCCAGGGTCCGCCGAAAATCGTACAGGAAGCGTTCGCTTTCCTGTCGAGACCCTATGATCGTCCCGGTAAGTGCGGGCATCCAGGGGATCGGATCATAGCCGCGCAGCCGTTTGAACTGGGCGACCATTTGCGGTGTCCAGTTGGCCGCGCCGACCTCGATGCTGTCGGTGAGAATGGCCCGGATACCCCTGGCGCCCATGAGCTCGGGACCAACCGTTTCGCGGTAGGTCGAAAGGTAGTGATCCATGTAGCGCCGGACTGCATCTGCGTCGTACTTGTCCACCTCAAGGCCGGTTGCCTCGATCGGAGCCGGGTGGTTCATCGTGCCAACAAGGGAATAGCCGAAGCGAATGATATGCCAGGTTCCGGCCGGCGGCGTCCAAGCGAGCGTCCCGTCAGGCTGCAAGCGATCAGTCAGGTCGATGACCTTGCCTGGGGGTAGGCCTGATGAATTGGCAAGGCCGATGTCGAGCGCATAGTAATCGGGTACGACATCAAAGCCCGCCTTGGCCTCGAAACGATTGATCCGATCCTCCCCGGACAACACGAATTCGGCGATGCGTATCGCGGTACTGGGCTTTCCACCTGAGAAGCCGGCAGCGAGCGCCGATAGATCGACTCCCGCAGGTGGCGGAGCAATGTTTGGCAGGCTGCTGATGTCCCGGAACGAGATACGGAAATTGCGGGCGGTCACGGGCCCGAAACCGAGCGTTGTTGGAACGCGTCCCATGGGAATGTCGGCGATGGACGTCCATTTGCCCGGCGTGACTTCCGCCTCGAGGCTCGCCTCGAGGTTGGCGCCGATGAACTTGCCCGCCCCACCGGGCACGAACAGGGTGGCGGAGCGGATCGTTCGAGGGGCCGGGTAGCGAACCGTGAGGAGCGTCGGCCCCTTGGCTGCCTTGGCCAGATCGATGCCGGTACCCAGATCGCGATCGATCAATTTGTGTGTATCGATAGCCCTTCCTGCGGCGTCTGCGGATGTCGGTAGGGCCGAGTTTTTTCCGAGCGAGACGGGCACGGCGACAACAACGGCATCGCGATAGTACGGAGGCGGGACATCAGGGGCTTGTTCGTTGATCGTCGAGTTTGTGCCGGACCTGGCGGCTATCGACTGATAAGGCCCGGTTACGGACGGCGGGACAGGGAGCAAAAGGGGTACGCGCTTGCCGCCGGTGACCAGCACTTCGCTCCAGACCAGCTTTTTCATGGCGTCGGCCGGAGATACCCATGGTCCACCGGTTTCGGACCAGCCGGGCGAGGAGGCAATGGCGAGCTCGATGCCGAGGCGATCAGCTTCCTTGGCTGCGTGCTTGAAAGCCCTCCGCCAGGCGGGCGTCATGTAGACCAGGCGCTGATCCACGATCTGCGGGCTTTGGAGGTTCACATCGAACGACTGCGCGCCGCCGATACCCACGCGCTTCATCCAGGCCAGGTCCTTGAGAACTCCATCCCCAGTGATGTTGCCGTTGATCCAGTGCCACCAGACCCGTGGGCGGGCATCCATCGGCGGATCGGAAAAATCCAGTTCGAGATTATTGGCTGCGTAGCTCGGCGCTGCAGCTTCATCTTGCGTGCGTGCCAACGTCGGGCATGCAGCGACGGATAGCAAAAGAGCCAACTTCACCGATACGGCGGCAGCTCTGATGGGGTCGTTCTTCGCCATGTCTTGTATTTGCCCGATGTTCGCATGAGGACGCCCGCATTACTGCAGCGATGCCCACCGCACTCCCAATATCGCTTTTATGTGCGACACTGTGTCGCGTATAATTGCGCGCTCGGACTGTCAAGGCGGTCTGACCATTCGAATTTGGGTGCGGAGAGGTCGGTCAAGCTCATGGGCTTTGGTTCTCACCAGACCTTTGGCACCCAGGAGCGTAACGGATAACGCTGCAGCGATAATCCGCATCGAAGCTTGGTGCGCACGCAGGCTGCCCCGCAGGACCGAGGGGGCGAGGCTTTGTCAGGCAGGGCGCGCCAAGGTCGAGACTTTCTAGCGATGGAACCGGATGTCAGAAGGATTTGCGACTACTGTTCTTTCCTGAAAAGTCGGGCCTGCCAGCTAGCTTCCAAGCCCTGAACCTAACCCGTTCCCGATTGACGACCTTACGATGATCAGTTTATGCGACACTGTATCGCATGAAATTCCGGTGCGCCGCCGGAGAACATCTGCCGCACCGACGGCGGTGACGGGGGCTAAGAGCACACATCCTGAAAGAGAGCGGAGAAATGGCATCAATTACCGTCGTGGGTGTCTCAGGAGAAGAAAGGGTTCTCGAGGCGAAGCCCGGACAGACCGTCATGGAAGTCATACGCGACGCGGGGTTCGATGAAATGCTGGCGCTGTGCGGAGGGTGCTGCTCGTGCGCGACCTGCCACGTCCATATCGAAGCCGGTCCGGCCGACGCTCTCGTGTCGATGAGTGACGACGAGAACGATCTTCTTGATTCGTCCAGCCACCGTGGCGGTCATTCCCGCCTGTCGTGCCAACTGCCGGTTACCGATGCACTCGACGGGCTGCGAGTGAGGATTGCAGCGGACGACTAAATGAACGGACATTGCTTGCCGGCCAGAAGCGGGCATGACGCAGGAGCGCTACAACATGACTGAATTGGCAGATCGCGATTACTTCACCGACCACGAGATCCTCGTCGATCCTTACGCCTACTTCGAAGCGGTCAGGGGCAAGGGGAAGGTCTATCAGCCCAAAGGCAAGGATTATCTGATGGTCATGGGGTTTGAGGAAACCCTTGAGATAATGCGTAATTCCGAAGACTTCTCCGCGATTATCGGTCTGCAGGGGGCCTCCGCGCCGCTCCCGTTCACACCGCACGGGTCCGACATCACTGCGCAGCTCGAAGCGCATCGCGACGAGTTCCATGGCGGCGACCTGCTGGTCAATCTTGACGATAATCCGCACGTGCAGCTGCGCTCTCTCGTTAATCGGTTGTTCACGCCCTCGCGTCTGAAGGCGAACGAGGAGTTCATTCAAGCTTTCTCGGACGAACTCGTTCGTGACGCCGTGGCAAATGGCGGCGTCGAACTGGTCAGGACGATCGCAACGCCCTTCGTCACGCTGGTCATCGCTGACCTGCTCGGCATTCCGGCCGAAGATCGACAGAAGTTCATGGATATTATCCAGGATGCGCCGCCGCCCGGAAATCTCGATGGCGAACTCGATCTCAATGCGGAAGATCATCCATTCATGATCATGGGTGGGTACTTTGCGCAATACGTCGCCGAGCGACGCGCCAATCCGCGTGAGGATATTCTCTCGGAACTGGCAAACGCGCTTTATCCCGATGGCACGCTTCCCGACGAGATGGCGATCGTCAAGCTTGGTATGTTCATGTTTGGTGCGGGCCAGGATACGAGCGCAAAGCTCCTCGGAAATGCGATGCGCTATATCGTTGACGTGCCGGACCTGCAGGACAAACTCCGGGCCGATCCCAAGCTCATCCCCGCGCTGATCGAGGAAGTTCTGCGCCTGGAAGGTTCGACCAAGCAGACGGCCAGGCTTGCGCGCCGCGACACCAGGATCGGCGATATACCGGTTCCGGCCGGAACCAAGATCATGCTGTCGATTGCTGGGGCCAATCGCGACCCGGCGCGCTGGGAAGATCCCCAGGAGTTCAAGCTCAACCGGCCGAAGATTCGTGAACACGTTGCCTTTGGTCGCAGCGCGCACACCTGCGCCGGTGCCCCGCTCGCACGGGTCGAAGTCCGGATTATCCTGGAAAAGCTTCTCCAGTATACCTCCGACATCGACCTGGATTCAGAGATACACGGCCCCCGCGGTGCGCGTAAACTCAACTTCGAGCCGAGCTTCATCATCCGGGGACTTTCGGAGCTTCACCTGAAGCTGACACCCGCTGCTGACCTCGATCTTTCCTCCAATCGTCCATCGGTAATCCAGCAGTCGGCAGCGGTTTCGCCCCCGCCGACTATCCCTGCCGCTCGTGTCGAGACAGCGACCTCGGGGTACTCAACCGGCGCTACGAAGCTGGCAATTCTTCTGGCAGACACAAGGGCCAGGGCAGTGCTCGATCAGCACTTTCCAGGGATCACCACTGACAAGCGCATCGGAATGGCGAAGTCGATGACCCTGCGTTCCATTCAGAAATTCGCTCCGGGTCAATTCACCAATGACGCGCTTGACGCCGTCGATCGGGACTTGGCCCTTTTACGGTCGGAGTAATAGGCTGAACGACGAGTAGAGCCGGCATAACCCGTTGGTTTCTCCGGCTCATCTCATGGCAACGCCGCGGATTTCGCCAGAGCGAACGATTGGTTCGAATGCCACAAGCTAATTGACGAATGCGATAGTGTGGCGCACAAAATGTCAGCCAGAAAAAGAACAGCTAGGGAAGGGGATTCGATGCGTAGCAGGAACGCATGCATACTCGTGGGCATAGGCGCGCTGGCCACGACAGCTCCGGCGCTGGCACAGGAACCGGAATCGTCAGGCGCAGCTGGCTCCCTTGACGCTACGGCAGTGAACGAAATCATTGTGCAAGCTCGCCGGCGCGATGAAAGTCTTCAGGATGTGCCGCTCGTTGTGAATGCCGTCACTGCCGATGCGATTACCAAGCTGAACATCCGGAATTTCACGGAAATCAGCTCGGTTGTTCCGGGACTACAACTCACCCCCAATGCGAACGGCATTGGAACCTCATCCTCCATCCGCGGTGTCAATCACGACGTCAATGTGAGCGCCGAAAACGGCACCATCCAATACTATCGCAACGACGCGCCCGTTCCGTCGAACTTTGTGATGCAGACGATGTACGATGTCGGGCAGATCGAAGTGCTGCGTGGTCCGCAGGGCACTCTACGCGGGCGATCTACACCGTCGGGATCCGTCACGGTGACCACCAGACAGCCCGAGCTCCTCGAAGCCGGGGGCTACCTCGCCGGTACTCTCGGTTCGGCAAGTGCGACCAATTTCAACGGAGCGCTCAACATCCCGATCATCGCGGATGTCTTGGGAATACGGATTGCGGGAGTTCACAGCGTTGATCGCGGCAATCGTGTGACCAGTGTGAATAGCGACGAAAGGCCCCGCAGCGAGATCAATGCGATCCGCGCAGCGGTTCGCTTCGAACCTACTGCCTGGCTTCGCCTCGGCTTCCTTTACGAAGGGATGCAGAATGACGGGCGCCGCTTTGATCAGGTGCGGTCGGTAAGCCAGTATGATTCCCGGTACGTCCCCAGTGCGGGCGCGCCGGATTATGGCGATATCGGCCTAAGCGACCGGCTTTCCGTGCAGTCACGGCCAAGTATCACCACCCAGAAGTTCCAATTCTACAACTGGAATGCCGAAGTCGATTTCCTGGGCCAGCGCCTCATTTATGTCGGTTCGGCCACGTCCCAGAAATACCATAGCTACGGCGTGCGCGATCTTGCGAATTTTTTCCCCGGTCTGGAAATCGCGCAGATCGCGGATACCAAGGGGACAACCAGCAGCCACGAATTGCGCCTGCAAAACCTGGATCGGGTTGTGGGTCTGTTCGACTATGTAGCCGGCTATTTCCATTATGCGGTTCCGTCGCAGACCAATCTCAGCGACCTAAGCATCACGCAGCTTCGCCTTGCCGGCCCGGGCATACCGATAGCGTCACCGAGCGTCACCGACACGCCGATCTACGTCGCGAAAGGCACGCCCATGGAAGATTCATTCTTCGGCAATCTGACGTTTCATCTGACTGAATCGACTGAACTTGCCGGCGGATTGCGTCGCATACATTTCACCGATAACCGTGACGGGCTTTTCATCAGCTGCACGCCGCAGATGTATGCGGCGGGGCAATGCACTCGCCAGAACGGCACGCAATCTGACGTCAGTGAAAACACCACGATCTACAGCGCCAGCATCAAGCATCGGTTTACACCGGGGCTTATGGTCTATGCATCGACCGGCAGTTCATGGCGCCCGCCGGTCGTGGCCATCGGAAATTTCACGAACGCCGATTACACCCCGAACGAGGTTGCCCACATTGCGCTGCCTTCGGAGAGCTCGAAATCTTACGAGATAGGTTTGAAGTCGGATTGGCTTAACCGCAAACTGCACTTCAACCTCACCGCCTATCATCAGGACTACAAGAACTATCCGTATCGAGCAGGCGGCGCAGGCATAGCCTACATCAACATCAATTCGGCGGGCGCCCCGACGATCGGCAACTTCAACTTCGTGAGCGCGGTACCGATCAAGGTCAACGGGATCGAGGCCGAGCTGGACTTCACGCCAACATCGCGCTTGAATCTTGGTGCGACCGTCAACTTCGCTCGCAGCCGCATCGGCAATGCCCTGCTGGCCTGCACGGATGCCCTTAACAATCAGAGCGGGGCCGTCGGTTCCGATGGTATCCCGGATGCAGTCACCCCCACGCTCGCGCAGATGCAGCAGGCCTACGGCGGTGAACGCGTGGCGCAGTGTCCTGGGGGTGGGCAGTCGGCAACCTTTCAGCCCGAATGGTCGGGCGTACTCAGGGCCGAGTATACTCTGCCCGTTGGCGACAAGATGGACGGCTACCTGCGCGGCCTGTTCAGCTGGAGGGGTAAATCCAGGACTGATCCAAACAATCCTTACGATGATGTGAGAGCTTACGGCCTGCTCAATCTTTTCGGCGGTTTGCGCTCGCAGGACGGTTCCTGGGAAGTGTCGGTCTACGCCAAGAACCTCTTTGATGTGACGAAGTTGATCAGTCAGGATGAACTGGCGCAGTTCACGTCAGTCACCGATGTTTATCTGCGTCCGCCCACTTTCAGCGTCTCGGGAATAGGCTCGACGGTTTACAGCAGCCGCTACGCGGGTGTCTCGGTGACCGCACCGCGTGAATTCGGCGTGACTTTCCGCGCAGCATTTGGCTCCCGGTAGGAGGCTTGTAAACGGAAGGGCTGTGCGATCTCACAACCGCAGACCTTCCGGCATGGGGCCGGCGATGGGATCTGGCCGTTGCATCCGCGGGCGGTTTCTCCCTCGGTTAGATTTTCAAATCTTGTTTCTTTCGAAGTTGCTGGCGGATAGTTCCTAGCGTCCAAATGCTTCAGACGCGCGCGCTCGAGTCCGGCCTTGGCCTAGCCATACTTGGCGCCTCATATCGCTTAGTCCGGTGCCATGATGGACGTAGAAAGGAGCCGGTAAAGGATCCCGGCAATTTCCGATACGCTGTAGGCCTCTTCGGGTTGACCAACCCACCAGGCGAGGGTTTCGGCTATAAGCGAGGCAGCGCATATCGTACCAAGTTGGGTAGGGAGCCAGGCATTGATCGGCTTCTCCTCTTTCGCCACGACCATGGAGACGCGCAGCCATTCCTCCCGCATGGCGCCGCCGGCTCCGCCATTGAGAAGGATTGCCCATAGACCGCGATGATCCGCGACGTAAGCGCACAAGGCTTCAAATCCGGCTTCGTAACTCTCGGCATCCCGGATCGACAGCGTCAATTGATTGAGGTGGGCGATTTGGTCCTTGGCGATTGCATTCAGCAGAGCCTCTTTGGTCTCGTGATGACGAAAGAAGGTGGCGTAGTGGACCTTGGCTTCCGAGCAGATCTCACGCACGCTGATCTGATCGAACGGTTTACGCTGGAGTAGAGCCAACATGGCTTCCTGCAATGCCTTGCCGGATCGCACTGCGCGGGCGTGGGTCGATCTAGATGATGCCAGGGGCTCGGCTTTGTGCGATACTGTGTCGCTCAATAGGCGATTCGGTTTGCTGTTCTTGGCCATCCGATTGTGTGTGTCGCAAAAGCGACCGTTAGCGCAAGCAGGTAGGCAGCCGGTCCTCGGGGTCGAGCAAAAATAGGACTAACGGCTGACCGAACTGGGTCAAATAACAACATTTGAGAGAGGATTGAACTTATGCTTCGTCAGATCTTCATTGCCGGGACTATGGCTTTCGCGGTTGCTGCGCCGGCATGGGCCAGTGCAGCTGAGCCAGCTGCCGTCTCGGCCCCGTCCGGCACCTTTTCGACTTCGACCAGCTCGATCGGCACCTTGCTGGAAAATCCGGCAACGAGCGCCATTCTCACGAAATATCTTCCAGACTTGGTGAGCAACCCGCAAATCGAGATGGCGCGCGGTATGACACTAAAGCAGATCCAGTCATACTCTTCCGATACGGTCACTGATGAAGTGCTCGCAAAGATCGACGCCGAACTTGTGAGGGTCCCCGCTCAAAAATAGCTGGACCAAATAGTCGGTCGCCTTGTGGCTCATGACAATGTGCCGCGATCCCGGTAATTGGGCACAAGCGCCGAGCGTACGCGCCGCCTTATCGAGTAGATCGAGTTCGAACTCCAAGAGCTTGAGGCGGACGCACGCGAGGAGGACCGGCTCGCCGCGTCCGCTGCTAGCCGGACGGCCGGTGTTGCCGCCTTCGAGCCCAAGAAGCCTGTCAGAAAATCGGTCCCTGATCACCTGCTTCGGGAGCGCGTCGTTATCCCGACAACTTGTTCCTGCACGTCATGCTGCAGCGAACGGCTATCGATGCTGGGTGAGGATGTGACCGAGACGCTCAAGGGAACTCCCCGTTCGTGGAAGGTGATCCAGACTGTGCCGAGAAGGTCTGGTGCCGCGCTAGCGAGGAGATCTCGCAGCCTTTTGTGACTGGGTCGTGAATTATGGGCGGCCCTCTCGACTTGGGAGGCTGCGAAGCCGAAGCAAGACCGCAGCCTTTCGAACGCTCGGTTTTTGTGCAGGTGTGCAGGCGGGGCGGGGGGCTTCCTTCGCACAGTTCGCCGACAACGCGAAGTCGGATCGAGGCTTTCCGAAATACGCAGCTTGGCAACACCGACACGGTGCACGAACGCCTGGGTGACATTGGCACAGACCTCGAGATATGCGAAGCGGTCGATGATGCTGAAATGGACTGGGTAGCCTGGCGACGGGGTCAGGCAGCCGCTGTTCGTCTGCGACGCTTGAAGGAAAAATAAGGCCGGTCCTAAAGACCAGCCCTCAAGGAGTGTGGGAGAGGATGCCCTAAAAAGGCACGACATTTATTCTGAAACTCGCTTCATGTTGCAAGCGCAGAAAACGCTGACGGGGGGCGCTGATTTTCGCACGCCTCTGAATGCGCCTGCTACCGAACGGGCGGTGAGACCACGGAAGAATGGCCTCGCTGCAGGTGTAAAAGCGCATGGTCACAAGCACGCTTAGATCTTCGGCAGGTATATTCCCCCCCCCCCCCGCTTGAAGCGGGCGCTCTTTATCAATCAATTTGTTCGATGCAAATGGAATAAGGTTTCTCCCATCGCATGATGGTTTGTCGCGGTGCGCACATGGGCTATGCTGAAGGGCACCTGCGCTGTTCGGGCAAAGCTGACCGCCGAACCCATTTCCTGACGGGTCGCCCGCGTGAGGTACTCGAAACGTTCCACGAGCAGGGCGCAGATGCGCTCCAGTTGATGCAGCGAATCGTCACCATTTCTTAGAACACCATAGTCGTTTTCAGAGAGGTCCAAAATTCCGGACATGTCGACTCTCCGCATCTGCTTTTTCAAAATCGGGCGGACTGCAATCCACCCATCCCGACTGCCGGCCGATCGGGTCGACGAGCGTAACCGGACAGACGGCTTCCTGGCACGCCAGATAGGCCCTCGAGTGGCTGACTAGGGCGCGTAGCTGCCGGCCCGTCGTCGACCCATTTCGGACCCTCAGCACCGGATTGCAGATTCCGCGGGACGGAAGGTCCGCTATCCGCCAGGTCGCGTCCAACCCCAGTCGTTCTCATCTGCAGCAGACTTTTCCTCACTCGCCAGAAGCGGTCAATCATGCTGGACTTTGCCCTCTCGGGGTAACCCGTGCTGAGAGGATTTCAGATGGTCGCGATCAGGTTGAAGGAGACATATCGCGACCATTTACCCGCCGCGGCGTTTGGAGCGTCACGAAGAAAGCGTTCCTTGGCGAGCACCAAACCGTCGAATTCAAACTGCAGGCGCTTCGGAAACAGCCAGTACCGCACGCGCCCCTCCAACTGGTGCCCAGCGAAATCGCCTGACCGCCCGGAAGCGTCACGAACGCCGGTGGACGAGAAACTGTCCTGCCGGGCAGCAAGCCACATGGGCCGGTAGGCGACGAACCAGTCGAGGCGCTTGCTGGGTTTGGCCTCGAGCCGGATACCGACCGTTTCGATGTTGGTTCGTGCGAGGGCATTGTAGAGCCCAGCCGGCGCGAGGTCGGCGCGGCGCATACCGAAGAGGGTATCAAACCGGCCAGACTTTCCACCGGACTTGTCGCCACTCGCGCGATCATATTCGACGGACAAACGCGCCGTCCAAACGCCCGGGAAAGTGTAGCCCACGTCGGCATGGATAAAGCTCGCAGCCACGCTCTGGCGCTGGGCGGATGCCGTTGCTGAGGTGCTGACCGACCCGGTTTGATAGAACGTTTCAATTTCATAGTCGAATTGCGAAGACTTCGGCTCCAGGATCAGGCGGCCACCGAAGGTATCGAGCGAACGGTCACGGGTCGGCCGCCCCGGGGCGTCACGCTCTCCCAGATGAAAATACGTGAACTCGAGGGTTGCGGGGCCAATGGTCTTCGCACGGCTAAGTTGACCGCCCCAAAGGACGAGGTCGAAGCTTTCCCGATCGAGCTTCACTTTGGCCGAACGAACATCCGCCAACGTATCTGGCAGGCGAACCTGCGGCAAAGTGTAAATGAAGGAGCCCTTCCACGCACCACGGGCGGCGAAATCCGCCTTCACGCCGGTATAGCCGTTGGTCGTGTTGCGGTAATCGTCGGCGGCGACAAGACGCCGCGAACCAAGGTTGAGCATCATGCGCCCGGCGGTGAGTGTGATTTTCGAACCAGCGCCCAGCGGATTCTGAAAGGTTCCCGCGACATAGGCCTGAACCGGCTCGAACGCGTTCACCTCGTTCGTCGATACAGGCGTACCAACCCGGTTACCCCAGACCCGGCTATCATAAAGTTCGACCGCGACCTCGATGTCAGCCTTGCGGTATCGAGCCAATATATTGGTACGCAAGTTGAGCAAATCATCACGTCTGTTGAAGCCCACCCGTGGCTGCCCGTCGATGGATTCGTAGCGCAGACGCACCGCCCCGGAGATCGACAGGCCTTCCTGAACCTCCTGCGCTTGGGCTGGTGCCGCAGTCGCTGCACAGACAGCCGCCATTCCCATCACGTACCCCGAGAGCCATCCCACCGTCGCACGCCTCATTAGATATACCTATTCCCACCACTGCATCATTGAGATATATCTATATCATGATTCAAGCAACACCTCGTTCCGAGTGGATCGCGCTGCTTCACCAGTTGCCCACGAAACCGCCATATCTACGGGTGAAAATCTGGCGCCGACTTCAGGCGATCGGCGCCGTGGCGATCAAGAATGCAGTTCACGTTCTGCCCAAGACGCCGGAGCACGAAGCAACCTTTCTAGAACTGCTGAACGAGATCGTCATGAATGGGGGCGAGGCAATTCTGATCGAAGCCAGCCTTCTAGTCGGTATGACCGATGGGGATGTGCAGGCCTTGTTCAATGCGGCCCGGGACACTGATTACGACGAAATCACCCAGAACGCCCGCCGCCTGCTGGAAACGGGGCCTGTAGGCGGTAGCGAGATCGCGCGCCTTCAGAAGCGGATGAGCGAGGTCACTGCCCTCGACTATTTCGGAGCACCAGGCCGCCGAGACGCGGAAGCGGCTTTCGCCGAGCTCGATCGACAGCGTTACGAGCATCCGGACGTTTGCCGCTCACAACCCTTCGCCGAGCAACCCCTCGACCTCAAATCCAAGGTCTGGGTGACGCGCAGCGGCGTTCACGTCGATCGGATAGCTTGCGCCTGGCTCATTCGCCGGTTCGTGGATCCCGAAGCGGCGTTCAAGTTCGTTGACGCTCGCAGCTACCTGCATGGGCCTGGCGAGCTTCGTTTCGACATGGCCGAGGCGGAGTTCACCCATGAGGAAGACCGCTGCAGCTTCGAGACCATCGTGCTGCGCGCCGGTCTCTCAGGTGACCCGGCTCTGGTCGCCATAGGCGAGATCATTCACGATCTCGACATCGCCGATGGCAAGTTCAACCGTCCAGAAACCCCCGGCCTCGGCGCTATCCTCTCCGGGGTGTGCGCGTCGTCGGATGACGATCTTCAGCGCATCGCTCAAGCCGGCGAGGCCCTCAACCAGTTCTATGCGTTCTTCAGCGCGAGGAAGCCTGCACCATGACGACTGTCAACCTCGCCCCATTGCCGCCGTTCGATACGTTACGCAGAACCACCCAATGAGCAGCAACCCCAACCTTCAAATGATCCAAATCGTCCTGCATTGGGCTTGGGACCCGATCGGCGTGCGCGGTATCGAGGAAGCCGCCGACGAATACGACATGTA
Organism: Novosphingobium sp. fls2-241-R2A-195; assembly: GCF_030209485.1. Classification (NCBI taxonomy): domain Bacteria; kingdom Pseudomonadati; phylum Pseudomonadota; class Alphaproteobacteria; order Sphingomonadales; family Sphingomonadaceae; genus Novosphingobium; species Novosphingobium sp. fls2-241-R2A-195. Next base: position 46,933 of record NZ_JARVRY010000039.1, on the reverse strand, counting down.
CGCGCCTCAAGTGCTGAAATTGCTCGAAGCCGATGCACCGACAGACGCGATCGCCACTTATCTAGCGATAGTAGTCCGCGATCGGATTGAGCTTCCGAGTAAGCCGGATCGAGATCGTGACGTCGCGGCGATGTTGCGGCAACTTTACGCCATCGGTCGATAGCGGCGACTGACCGCAAACCCCCCGGAAGCGGATATGCGCGATGTTCTGCCCACGGCCGATCAGGGTTGCCACACAAACTTGTCGCGGCTCCGAAGCGACCGTCGATAAAGTTCATTCGGTATCAGCGGCTCATTGGGCTGTGTCCACCGAACATAGCCATCATGGGTCCGCACCATCCTCAATTCGTCGCCGAATTCACCGTTGAGGCCTTTCCCATCGCATGGCCCGCCTACCAATTTTATCCGGCTCAAAATGAGTTCTCCGCATCCGCGTTCGCTGAGTATCGGGACCAAGTGCTACAGCGGGGCGAAGGTTGCAATGGTCGGCAGCGACGCGCCCCGCAATGCAGTGACTCCGTCGCTGGCGGCACATTCTCGATGCCGCACTAGTATCTAAAACGTTCGTCCCCATGTCGCTAGGATCGCGCTTCGGTTTCGAGCAATGTGCGACTGAGAGTTTGGCAACTCCCGCTCCTGCGGAGATGCTCCATGTCCGACCAATTTCCAAAAACCACTAATTTCAGCGCCTTTGCCTCCGCCGCGAACGAGGCAAGCCAAGCTGACGGGGAAAGTGCGTGCAGCGCCTACACGTCCGAGGAGCGGACGGTCGTTGCTTTAGAGATGATCGGCCGCCAACTTGCGCTGATTCACGCCGATCTTCGCTTGATCAGCGATTCTATGTATGGCGGCAGGACCAGCATCGGACCGCCTTCCGACAGCAGTGAAGACGGACAAGATCGCTGGTACAATGAGGGCGGCTGCTTCACCGAGGAAGGCGTTTTGGATCCAGACCTTATCGTTACCATGGAGCAGCATTATGCGGTCGGCCCTTACCACTATACCAATCTGCAACATGCGACTGCGCAGGCCGAGAGGGCGAGGCGGGCAAACAAATCTTCTGGCGCAGACCTCGCAATGTAGGCTTGCGCCGAGTTCTGTTATGTTGGTTCTGAAGCATCTTCCGGCGGCCAGAAAACTTGGTCTTCCTCGACGAGACCCACCGGAACGCCAAGGGCAGCTGTTCGGCTCTCATGGCCATTCCGGAAAGGCGGCTTTCCGGCTCAGATCGGCAGATAGCTGCCCGTCGCCTTCGGTGTCGTGCATCGCTGACGAACGAGATTTCCGGCCGGTCGGCTACTCGACCTTCACACTGCCTTGCGGGGCTTGGCCTGCTGCCGGTTGATGGACAGAGATAAGGTTCTTAGCTTAGCCTACCCTAGCCTGGCGTTCGAAGTCGATAGTGCTGAGATAGCCCAGGGTCGAGTGCCTGAGGGTGGGATTGTAGAAACGCTCGATGTAATCGAACACGTCGATGCTCCAGCAGTTTCTTTTTCAGAACCCCGCGCGCCTGTATATACAGGCTCCTGTAGATGGTCTCGTGCGACACCTGCCTATGCGGCTCCTCGGGAAAGCTGCGCCTGAGCCACCCCGCAATCAGTTCCGGTGGCCATTTGCCGCTCCGTCGAGCTTGGGGGCGCCCGGTGAAGGGTCAGCCGGGCCAGCGATAATGCACAGGTGCGGTGACCTCCTGAACCGGTGCCGTCAAATCGGCGCCGTGGGCCGGGTCCTGCACTGTGCCAGGATCGACGAAGCCGTAGAACACGCCCCTGGCGGCGGAACCGCCGCGCTGCTCGACATCGCCGATGTTCTGCGCGGTGCCGGAAAGGACGATACCCTTCTCGTACTCGCCGATGCCCAGCATCGCGGTGCGGGCCACGGCCCGGTCGCGCAGGACGGTGTCTCCGCGCAGGACGGTCAGCCCGCCCACGACGGCTTGGTCGCGGACTTCAGCGCGATCGAGCACCACGGCATGATCCTCGATCCGCGCACGGCCGGAGACGGTGCCCGAAACGACCCGGGCGTAAGGCCCGACGTAAGCGCTTTCGGAGACGGTGGCGCCGGGACCGACCCAGCCGCCGCCGTTTGTATGGCGATGCCCGCCCGCGATCGGCTCGGGGGTGCCGGGTTGATAGCGCTCGGGCATCGCGCCTTCGAACTGTGCCATCCATGGATAGCGGTAGATCGCGTACCAGGGCTGGTTCCAGCGGATCTGCTGCATCTGCGACGGGGTGGCCATGACCATGAGAAAGAGCCCGGTGTCGCCCTGCTGCAGGGCGATGGAGGCTTTGGCGATGCTGCCGTGCTGCAGCGGGCTGTAGCGGCTCGCGCCATCGGCCCCGATGGCGACGAGGCCCCAGCGCCAGTCCGAGGCGGGCGGCGGCACGGAAGCCGGTTCGTCGGCATGCCCGGGCAGGGCAGCGGCGGCGCTCGTCTGCTGGACGACGCCCCGGAACGACACCGTCACGCGGGCGGCGCCCGCATCGGGATGGAGCTTGACCATGTTGTAGCCCCAGCGCTGCGGGGCCCACATTTCCGGCACGGCGAAGCGGCGCTTCGCCAGATCGATCGGATCGAGCACGGTCGCGGAGAGGATGCCCGGGCCGGTGCTCTGTTCGTACCCGCCGTAATCGCGGCGGAAGGCCGCGCCCCGGATGCCGGGGTAGTCCCAGCCTGCGTTATGGAGCGCCCAGTCCCCGAAGGCGTCGTTCAGCTGCGCTTGTGACCACCCTAGGTGCCGTTCGAGTACACTGAACGGATCGGTCGTTAGGTGTGCCGGATCGTCGGTTCCGGGGGCTTCGCGCCAGATGGCGTTGATCGCGTCGAAGCCGTGGCGGTCCTTGATGTATTCGAGGAACTGCCAGTTGCAGTACCGCGTCCGGGTCGAGCCGTAGTAGAGATGCGGGTACTGCTTGAGCAGGACCGAGCAATGCGTTTTGTCCTGGAATTCCGGCAGTTGCACGGTCATCCAGTTGGCGTGGCTCTCGAACAGCCAGCCGGTATAGGGCGAATCCATCAGGTGGCCGGTGGCGGCCTGGAGGGCGTGGGTCAGCTCGTGCGCCAGCCCGAAACGGTCCCGCAGTGCGCCCGGGCCGATCCACATACCCGGATGGCCGAGGGAATCCGCGCCTCCGGTCAGTCCGTAATCGACACCGATGTAGGCATTGACCTTCAGCTTGCTGGTGGCCCCGCAGTGCGGCTCGGGAAAGTGCAAGGTGCCAGTGAAGTAGTCCCACACGTATTCGAGGTGCTTCACCGCCCCTTGCGCATCGGCGTCGGAGACCGTGCCAGGCTTCCAGTGCAGCGCGAAATGCGCGCTCTGCATCTGGAGAGGCAGGGCGGAGTTCGCCACGTCGGACGGGTCGGTCGCGGCGACGCTCCATGTCCCCGCCGCGCAGGCGGGGATGGCCGTTGGTGCCGGAGCTTCAGGCACCGGCACCGCGATCGCCGGATTGGGAAGGGCGGCGAGCGTGAGTGCCGATGCCTGAAGCAGCGCTTTCATGTCAGCGCGGAGCCAGCGTGACGGTAGTTGCCGCAGCGCCCAGCGGGATCGCATAGCCACCCCGGTCCGCCGTGCCGGTGGAGGTCGCGTAAGTCCGGCCGCCGCTGGTCGTCGTCTCGAAAAGCAGGCGCGCGCTGGGGGCAGTGGCGCTGGCCGGGTCGAGCGTGAGCACGACCTTGCCGGACTTCGTATCGTAGGCCGCTCTCTGGATGCGGCCTGCCTCCAGCGTGATCCACAGGCCTGCGGGCGCCACGAACAGACGGCGGCGGGCGCCGTCCTTCGGAGTCAAGCTGACCTGTGCGCGCTTGTTCTCCAGATCGCCGCCGAAGCCAAGCCAGCCCAGTTGCGGGTCGTTGACGATGTAGCTCGCCGAGGTGATCGCGTGGCCGTAAAAGCCCATGCCGTAGTCGCCGGTGATGACGTCCCACTTCATCATGTCGGGCCAGGAATGGAACGCGGCCGAGCCGAAGCCTTCCTGGTCGATGTTGGTGATCCCGCCCATCATGCCGCCGTAGGCGACGCGCAGGAGGTGCAGGTCGGTGGGGTTCTGGCGATAGGCGTCGAACAGCGGGACGGCGTTCAGCGCCGAGCCGTAGTGGTGAATCTGCCGCTCGATGCGCGAGACTTTGCCGCCGTAGAGGAAGTCCCAGTAGCGGCGCGCATTGCCGTTGTAGCCCCAACTCGGGATCGTCGGGTCGTAGCCGAGGATCACTTCGCGGGTGACGTCGGCCTGCGGCTGATAGCCGAAATAGCGCATCCAGGCGTAGACTTCGGGCTGACCGGTGGAATCCCACGCCATCTCGCTGCCGAACGGGAACTTGAGCGTGCGCCAGTGATCGGCGCGGCCCTTCATCAGGCCTTCCATCTCGGTGGCTTCGGCGGTCATTCCCTCGCGCTTGAGATCCTTCAGAATGTCGAGGAAGACGTCGCCTTCCATCTGGCCGAACTGCGCATAGTACGGTGCATCGCGCATCATCGCGACGCTCGTGCGGTAGGCCCAGTCGAGGTAGAACTTCCAGTCGTGCTGCTTCACCAGACCCTGGTTGTCGCGCGCAAGACGGTAAAGCACCCAGTGCCCGATCGCGACGTGGGGGTAGTTGTAGGACCGGCCGAGATCATCGGAGTCCTTCTTCGACCACGCGGTCCAGCTCTTCCAGTTGATCTTCGGGTCGTAGTAGTCCGGGAATTCCTTGGGGTCGTAGTAGAAGATGCTCTTCTTGACCGCGCCTGCCTGCGGGCCGTCCGCGACCTGCAGGGTGCCCAGCACGGTCTCGTTGACCAGCCGTTCCAGCTTGGCGACTTCTTCCGCATTCGGATTGTCGAGCTGCTTGATCGCGGCAGCGACCCACGAACCGGCGCCGCCTTCGTCGCTCATGCCAGAAACCCAGACGCGGCCGTCCTGCGTGAGAATCTTGTTGTCCTCACGGTCGTAGGACAGGATCGCGGGCGAGCGGTGGAAGGGATCGTCCTTGCCCTCGAACCACTGCTTCGTCGTGGTGAAGTGGCCGATGTCGGCCATCACGGTGTCGAGCGGCTTGGTGATGTAGTAGCTGACAGTCTGCTTCTGGCCGTCCGCGTATGTCACCGTCAGGCGCGCCTGGCCCCAGCCGCTGGCCTTGATTCTGTAGCGCGCCCAGCGCTTACCGGCCTTGTCGGCGGTTGCCGTCAGAGCGCCGGTCGGCCAGGATTCGATGCTCGCCACTTTGCTCGGCGACTTGAGGAACAGGCTGGCGGTCTGGTCGGTCGGAACCACGTAGCCCGGAATGCCCACCGCGACGGGGCGCTTCTGGGCGACCAGCGTGTCCTCGATCGCGCGCACGCTGGGCGAAGTCACGAAGCGCAGGCCGATGGTGCGGCTCTCGCCGGGCGCGAGGGTGAAGCTGGTGGGGGCGTTCCACTGCTGGCCCGCTTTGGCCCATTCCTTTTCGGCGAAGCCTTTGCTGGCGACGGTCCAGTCGTAGAACCCTTCGGACACCTGCGAACGCGGGCTGCGGTCGGTGAAGATGTCACCCTTGGGCGCGGCACGCGCCTCCAGCACCGGACGGTAGGCTTCGAGCGGCGTACCCTTTTCGGGCAGCACCAGCAGCGCCGGACCTTGTCCGTTGAGGCGGGTGACCTGCAGATAGCCCGCGTCGCGGCCGATATAGGGATCGACGAAGCTCGCCTGCGCATGGGCCTGATCGAGATCGCGGTCGAGGATGATGTTGTCGAACACCATCGGCATGCCGAGGCCGCCGATCTCGACCGGCGCCTTGCTGGTGTTCACCAGCGTAAAGCGCATCGCCAGCACCCCGGCATCGTTCACCCAGCGGCGCTCGATCCGCAATGGCATGCCCGCGCCCATCGAGGCGGTAATGTCGGCAGCGGCGAGCACGCCATTGCCGCCCGCAAGCGCGGTGATCTGCTTGCGCGCATTGGCGGAGGAGAAGTCCTGCCAGTCCGATCCGGCGGTCTTCAGGCGTACGTGAATGTCGCCGATGTGGACGTAGCCGTCGCCCGCTCGTTCTGCCTCGCGGCTCGCAGGGACGAAGTCGAACGCTCCCTCGCCGGTGGGCGAGAGGTGCGCGAGCGTCTGGGTATCGGCGCGCAGGGCAAGGTCGAACGCGGGCGTCTGCAGCGCGTTCGTCTGGATCGGCGGGAAGACGGGCTTCGGCTTCTGCTCGCCTTCCTCGGCATGAGCGGAGACGGCGGGCAGCACGGAGGGAACAGCAGCCAGCATCAGCGCCACGAAGGGCAGGGGCTTCAGGAGATGCTTCATTTGGTGTCCTCGCGTGGGATTACTGGCCAGCGACCGGCTTGACCGGGCCGAGCGGCGGCGGGCTTTCGCCCAGCAGGTATTGGGTGAAGTAGTCGCGCAGCTTCTTGAAGAAGAACGGCTGGTTGACCCGGTGCGTGGTGTTGGGCAGCACGACCATGTCGACGTCGCGCCCTGCGTCAATCAGCGCCTTGGCGAGCCGGAAGCTCTCGGTGATCGGCACGTTGTCGTCGATGTCGCCGTGGATCAGCAGCAGGTGCCCCTTGAGCTGGCTTGCCACCGACATGTTGGAATTGCGCTCCCAGGTCGCCGTGTCCGGATTGCCCATGGAAACTTCGGGCCACCAGGTCTTGTCGAGCCGCAGGTCATGGTTGCCCGATGCCGAAACGCCGACCTTGAAGAAGTCCGGGCGCCGCAGCACGAAGCGCGCGGTGTCGTAGCCGCCCGCCGAGCCGCCGAACACGCCGACGCGGGTGGCGTCCATGTAGGGATACTTCGCCGCCATCTGGCGGATCAAGGCGATGTGATCGTCAAGGCCGACTTCACCCAGGTTCTGGAAGGCGGGAAGGCGGAATGCCTGTCCGCGCCGCGACGTGCCGGTGCCGTCGATCATCACCACGATCGCGCCGATCTGCGCCAGACTGTTGCCGCCCACCCGCCGCGCGTCGCTCCAGGTAGCGGGCACGTCCGTGGTGGTGGGGCCGGTGTAGACGTTGTCGATCACCGGATAGCTGCGCTTGGGATCGAAGTTCGCCGGGCGCAGGATCATGCCGTAGATCGGCGTCTTGCCATCTGCTGCCAGACCCTTGAACGGTTCCGGCGCGGTATAGCCCTTGGCGCGCAGGCGGCTGTCGTCGGCCTTCGCCAGTTCCATGACGATGCGTCCGGTCTTCCCGTCGCGCAGCACCGCCCGGGTCGGCGAGGTGGGGCTGGACATCTGATCGACGATCCACGCGCCGTCCGGGGATACATGCGCATCGTGATCGAGCGGTTCGGGCGTCAGTTCGGTGAGCGCGCCGCCATCGACCGGCACTTTGTAGAGCGCGCGCCAGTAGGGATTGCGCTCCGCCTCGCGCCCAACGCCGGTGACGATCAGCGACGACTTGTCCTGCGCCACGTTGTCGACCGAGAGCACTTCCCACTGACCTTGCGTCAGCGCAGTGCCGCCATCGGGTGCATCGGGCCGTACGAGGTAGAGCTGAGCCCAGCCCGAGCGTTCGGAGATCGCCAGTTCGCCGCCCAGTTCGGGCGCGGACATCAGTGCGCTGGAAGTGACCGTGACCACCGGCTTGACCACCTCATGCGCGACGATGCGAGCCTCGCCTGTCTTGGGATCGGCGGTGTAGACGGCCTGCTGCGCATAGCCGCGTTCGGCCCACTGCATGCGCGGCTTACCGTCCACCCAGCCCATGTCGGGCGGCGAGGGGTAGAGGATCGATTCCGCCGGCATTTGGATCGGCACAATCCGCGCCTTGCCGGCTTTCATCGCCGCTTTCATGTCGATCACGAAGCGGGTCGCCTGGGGGAGCTTCTCGGCTCCGGCCAGCGGATAGATGTAGGAGAAGCTGCGCGGGTAGAATTCGCCAGGAGGATTCTGCTGCGTGATCCAAAGCTTGCGGACCTCGCGCGTGTCGAGGCGCCAACTGAGCAGGTAACGGCTATCGGGCGACCATAGCGCCGATACCGGCATCGCCGGTTCCTCGGTGCCTTCGCGCAGGATATCGGACAGTTCAGGGATTGAACGGCCGTAAGGCTGCTCGCGCGTGCCGTCAGTGGTCAGTGCCACTTCGCGCCCGCTGGCGACGTCCACGGCGATCAGGTTGAAAGCGCGTGCGATGATCCGGGTCTTGCCGTCGGGCGAGAGAAGGTCGAGTTTGCGGTGGTCCACCTTCTCGATTTCGGCGGCTTTGCCTGCGGCGTCGATGCTCCACAAGGCCCCGTCGAAGGCGCGCAGCTTCAGGGTGTCCTTCGCGGGATCGTATTCGACTTCGGTAATCCGCGCCGAGTCGAGAGACACCGTTTCCCCCTTCGCGGCAGACAGCGCGGCAAGCAGGCTCGCGGTCGAGGCGACTTCTCGCTCCTTACGGGTCGAAAGGTCGAGCAAGCGGTAGTGCTGATCGAGGCGGTTGCCGGTGCGGTAGAACAAGCCGCCATCAACGAAGCGCGGTGCGATGTCGGCGTTGTCGATGAGGTCGCCCAGCGCATTTCCGAGAAACGCATCTGCGGCCGCATAACGCTGGGCGATACTGACAGGAGCTTGCGTCACGGATGCTGCGGGTCTGGCTTGTGCGACGGCCGGCGCGCAGGCGCATGCCAGCGCAACAAGGCTGATCGATCGGGACATGCAGGAAAGAGAAATGCTCACAGCTGAGGCCCGTCGTCTATTTGTAAGTGCAGCTGTTCATGAAGGGAGGTCATGCATGCGTCAAGAAAATTATACGATATATGATCCGATCTTTTCCACCTTTCCTTGGCCCTGATGCGTGTTACACGGATGCGGTGATTGAGGAACGCGTACAGGATGGCAGAGAGGGTTACGGGAGAGGAAACGGCGGCGCTGCCGTTGCCGAGCGGGCGGTTGCACCATGTCGTGGCTCAGCGGCTGGCGACGCAGATCGTCAGCGGCGAAGCCATTCCCGGTCAGGTCTTTCCGGCCGAAGTCGAACATGCCGAGATGCTGGGCGTGTCGCGCTCCGTGCTGCGCGAGGCGTTCCGCATTCTCACCGCCAAGGGTCTGGTCAGCAGCAGGCCCAAGGCGGGCACGCGGATCAATGAACGCCGCAAGTGGAACCTGCTCGATCCCGACGTGCTCGGCTGGCAGATACAGTGCGGCGCCAACGACGAATTCCTGCGCGACCTGTTCGAACTGCGTCTTGTGGTTGAACCCCAGGCGGCGGAAATGGCCGCCATGCGCCGCGATGAGGGGCAACTGGTCGACATGGCCAATGCGCTCGACGCGATGGAGCGCTTCACCCTGTCTACGCCCAAGGGCCGCGCCGCCGATATCCGCTTCCATGAACTGCTGATGGAGGCGACCCCCAACGAGATGCTGCTGGCCCTGTCCAACTCGATCTCCACCGCGATCGCCTCCACAACGGCGATCAAGCAGGCGCTCGACGGATCGCCGCGCAATGCCATGCCCGAGCATCGCGCGCTTTACACCCAGATCGCCGAGGCGAATCCGAAGCAGGCGCGCAAGGCCATGATCGCCTTGATAGAACTGGCCCATGCCGACACCCGGATCGCGCTTCGCCGCTGAGTTTCCGCTACCGTCTCCAACAGCACGACCGAAGCGGGGTTGACTCTCCCTGCCTGCCTTCTATCAATAACGTATACGATATTCGATAGGAGTTATGAGGGCATGAAAGCCAATCGGCGCGAATGGATGGCGGGTGTGGCGGCGCTGGCGATCTGCTCGGTTCCCCTGAAGGGCTTTGCGGCCATCGTCGCGCCCAAGGTTCCGCTGCGCGCGAAGCCCCTGCCGCTCACCGACGTGCGGCTGCGCCCGTCCCCCTTCGCGACGGCGGTCGAGGTGAACATCGACTACCTGATGTCGCTCAGCCCCGACCGTTTTCTGCACAACTTCCGGAAGTATGCAGGTCTCGAGCCCAAGGCGCCGATCTACGGCGGCTGGGAATCAGACACGATCGCCGGTCACACTCTCGGCCACTACATGACCGCGCTGGTGCTCGGCTGGCAGCAGACCGGCAACCCCGAATGCCGCCGCCGTGCGGACTACATCGTCGACGAACTGGCGCTGTGCCAGTCGAAGCGCAGCGATGGCTACATCGGCGCGCTGGGCCGCAAGACCAAGGACGGCAAGATCGTCGATGGCGAGGCGATCTTCCCCGAAGTGATGAAGGGGCAGATCAAGTCGGGTGGGTTCGACCTCAATGGTTCGTGGTCGCCGCTCTACACCGTGCACAAGTACTTCGCGGGGCTGCTCGACGTTCACGCGGCCTGGGGCAATGCTCGTGCGCTCGAAGTGGTGATCGGCCTTGGCGGGTATTTCGAGAAGGTCTTCGCCGCGCTCGACGATGCGCAGATGCAGGAACTGCTGGGCTGCGAATATGGCGGCCTCAACGAAAGCTACGCCGAACTCTACGCCCAGACCGGCGACTTGCGCTGGCTCAAGGTAGCGGAGCGCATCTTCGACAACCGGGTGCTCGCCCCGCTGGTGGCGCAGGAGGACAAGCTTGCCAACTTCCACGCCAATACGCAGGTGCCCAAGCTGATCGGCCTTGGCCGCATTCACGAACTGACCGGCAAGGAAGACCCGGGCCGCGCCGCGCGCTTCTTCTGGGAACGGGTGACGCAGCACCACAGCTACGTCATCGGCGGCAATGCGGACCGCGAATATTTCTTCGAGCCGGACACCGTGGCGCTGCACCTCACGGAATCGACCTGCGAGCACTGCAACACCTACAACATGCTCAAGTTGACGCGCCAGCTCTATGGGTGGCAGCCGGACGGCGCGTTGTTCGACTATTACGAGCGCGCGCATCTGAACCATGTGCTTTCGGCGCAGAACCCGGCGACGGGCGGCTTCACGTACATGACGCCGATGATGAGCGGCGCCGCGCGCGGGTATTCGGGGCCGGGCGAAGAGGCGTTCTGGTGCTGCGTCGGCTCCGGCATGGAAAGCCATGCCAAGCACGGCGATTCCATCTTCTGGGAAGGCGGCGATACACTGTTCGTCAACCTCTACATCCCCGCCAGCATGGATTGGAAGGCCAAGGGCGTCGCCGCGACGATCGACACCGAATATCCCTTCAAGCCGGGCATCCGCTTCACGCTCGACGCGGTGAAGCAGGGCAAGTTCCGGGTGGCGCTGCGCATTCCGGCATGGACGGGCGGCAAGGCCACGATCACCGTCAACGGCTCGCCCGTCTCCGCCAGCGCCACCAATGGCTATGCCTTCATCGACCGGCGCTGGAAGAAGGGCGATGTCATCGCGCTCGACCTGCCGCTGGAACTGCGTCTGGAGGCTGCCGCCGGTTCGGACGATGTCGTCGCTGTGGTGCGCGGCCCGATGGTGCTTGCTGCCGATCTCGGCCCGACCGAGACCGAATGGACCGGCGTGGAACCGGCCATGGTCGGAGAGAACCCGCTGGCGGCCTTCACGCCGATGGTTTCGGATCGCCCGCGTTTCCAGACAACCGGCATCATCCGTCCGGGCAACCTGAATTTCGTGCCGTTCTACAGCCAGTACGAGCGTCGCAGCGCGGTCTATTTCAAGCGCTTCTCTGAAAGCGGCTGGAAGACCGAGGAAGCCGCGTTCCTGGCCGAGCAGGCGCGTCAGAAGGATATTGCCGCCCGCTCGATCGACATCATGCACCTTGGCGAGATGCAGCCCGAGCGTGACCACAACCTCACCTCGGAACTCTCGTACCCGGCCTCATACCGGGGCCGCAACGGGCGCGACGCGCGCTCGGGCGGGTACTTCGAGTTCACCATGAAGGTGAAGCCGGGCCCGCTGTTGCTGCAGGCCAGCTACTGGGGCAGCGAGCGGTCGCGTACGTTCGACATCATCGTCGATGATGTGAAGATCGCGACGCAGAAGCTGGACAACGACCGTCCGGGCAAGTTCTTCGACGTCGATTATCCGCTGCCCGAGGCGCTGACCAAGGGCAAGAGCAGCGTCAAGGTACGCTTCGTGCCTGCCGACCGCAGTTCCGCCGGGCCGGTCTTCGGCGTGCGCCTGTTCACCGCGAAGGCCGGCACCGCACAGTGAGCGACGCCGACCAGATTGCCCTGACGCTGGCGGAAGCCGACGACCTTGCCCGCACGGTACTGCAGGCATGGGGGTTGGCGCCGGACCATGCCGCTGCCGTGGCGCAGACGATGGTTTCGGGCGAGCGCGACGGATGCACCTCGCACGGGCTCTATCGCCTGCTGGTGGCGGCCAACTCGGTGGAGCGCGGCGTCGTCGTGCCCGATGCCGTGCCGGAAGTGAGCGAGCCCGCCGCTGCGCTGGTGCGGGTGGATGGGAAGGGCGGTTTCGCCCAGCTTCCCTTCGCGCAAGGCATGCCGCTGCTGGTGGAGAAGGCGAAGCGTTACGGCATTGCCGCCATGGCGCTCAACAACGTGGTGCACTTTGCCGCGCTCTGGCCCGAGGTCGAGGCGCTGGCGGAGCAGGGGCTGGTCGCGCTGGCATTCACCCCCAGTCATGCCTGGGTGGCGCCGGAAGGCGGCACGAAGCCGGTCTTCGGCACCAACCCCATCGCGTTCGGCTGGCCGCGCCCGGATAAGGCTCCGTTCGTGTTCGACTTCGCGACGAGCGCGGTGGCGCGCGGCGAGATCGAACTGCACCGCCGCGCGGAGAAGGCGATTCCGGCGGACTGGGGTTATGACGCCGAGGGCAACCCTTCGACCGACGCGAAGGCGGTGCTGGACGGCGCCATGCGCACGTTCGGCGCGCACAAGGGATCGGCGCTGGCGGCGCTGGTCGAACTCGTCGCGGGGCCGCTGATCGGCGACATGACCAGTGCGGAATCGCTGGCGGCCGATGAGGGGCGCGGCGGCTCTCCGCTGGGCGGCGAACTGATCGTCGTGATCGATCCGGCAGGCTTCCTCGGCGCCGGAGTGCAGGACCACCTGCGCCGGGCCGAGGCGATGTTCACCGCGATCGAAGCGCAGGGCGCACGCCTTCCCGGATCGCGCCGCTTGCTTGCGCGGGCGCGATCGGACGCGGAAGGGCTGCGCATTCCGGCGCAGCTTCATCAGGATATTCTGGAAGTTCTCGAAAGGGGAAATGACGTGAACGGAACGGTCGCACGGACCATGCTCATGGCCGGTGCCGCCCTTGCGGCAGTGCCTGCGGCCTTCGTCGCCGCGCCCGCAGTGGCGAAAGTCGAGGCGTCGGTGAAGGAAAGCGGCGCGGACAAGGCCTTCGAAGCGATCTACATGGCCGAATACGGATGGCGCCAAAAGCAGTTCGGCCCCTGCGAGGATACGCCGAAGGAAGCGAAGATTGCACTGCCCGACGTCGGGCCGGAGGCGCAGGCGCAACGGCTGGCATGCTGGGAGAAGGTCGAGAAGCAGCTTTCCGCAATCCGGCAGGACCGGCTCTCTCCCGCCAACCGCATCAACTTCGCGGTTTACAAGGGCCAGATCGACGCGCTGCTCGCATCGCAGCAATATCGTGACTACGAGAAGCCCTTCAACGCCGACACCAGCTTCTGGGGCGACCTTGCCGACTGGGCCCGCAATCCGCTGAAGGACAAGGCCGCAGCGGACGACTATCTGGAAATGCTGCGCGGCATTCCTCGCTATTACGACCAGCAGATCATCAACATGCGCGCAGGGCTCGCGCGCGGTTTCTCCGCCCCGCAGGTCACGCTCACCGGGCGTGATAAGGGTATCGAACTGGTGGTGCAGGCGAAGACGGCGGAAGCCTCACCGTTCTACGAACCGTTCGTACGCCTGCCCTCGACCATCCCGGCGGATGAGCAGGAAAAGCTGCGCGCCGAAGCCCGCAAGGCGATCACCGAAGGCGTCGTTCCGGCCCATGCCAAGCTGCTCGCCTTCATGCGCGGCGAGTACGAGATCGGCGCGCGCAAGTCGCTGGCCGCTTATGCCCTCCCCGATGGCGAGGCGTACTATCGCTCGAAGATCCGCGAGTTCGTCACGCTCGACAAGAGCCCGGAGGAGATCCACCAGATCGGCCTTTCCGAGATGGCGCGCATCCGCACGCAGATGAACGAGGTGATGAAACAGGTCGCGTTCAAGGGCGAGCTCAAGGCGTTCCTGCACTTCCTGCGCACCGACCCGCAGTTCTATCCAAAGACCCCGAACGAGTTGCTCTATCGCGCCGCATGGATCGCCAAGACCTTCGACGGCAAGGCGGACCAGTTCTTCGGACGCATGCCGCGCAGCCGCTTCGCCATCAAGCCGGTGCCGGACGACATTGCGCCGTTCTATACCGGTGGACGCGGCGGTCCGGGGATCTATTCGGTCAACACCTACGACCTGCCTTCACGCCCGTTCTACTCGCAGATCGCGCTGACCCTGCACGAAAGCGCGCCGGGCCACGCCTGGCAGATGCCGCTTGCCGCGGAGAACCTCGACCTGCCCGCCTTCCGCCGTGATACCTACCTTCCCGCTTATGGCGAGGGATGGGCGCTCTACTGCGAGGCGCTGGGCGAGGACATGGACATGTACGAGACGCCGTACGACCGGTTCGGCATGCTCAGCTATCAGGCCTGGCGCGCCTCGCGCCTCGTCGTCGATACAGGCATCCATGCGATGGGCTGGCCGCGCGAGCAGGCGCAGGCGTACCTGCGCGACAACACTGCCCTGTCCGATCACGAGATCGAGACCGAGGTGGACCGCTACATCTCCTGGCCCGGACAGGCTTTGTCCTACTATATGGGGCAGCTCGCCTTCATCGACGGACGCCACAAGGCGGAGAAGGCGCTGGGACCGAAGTTCAACATCCGCGCCTTCCACGATGCGGTGCTGGAGCTGGGCGGCGTGCCGCTGCCGCTGATCGACCAGCGCGTCGACACGCTCATCAAGGACGGCGGCAAGGGGCCTTATCCCGATGAGGAATGATCGCCACCTGCACATCCTTGCCGCCAGTCTTGCCGCAACTGTGCTGACCGCTTCGGCCGGGGCGCAGGAGGTGCGCGAAATGACCGTGCCGGGAAATCCGATCCTTGCGGACGGGGACTACTATTCCACTGACCCGGCGCCCTTTGTGGCGGATGGCGCGCTGTGGATTCTTGCAGGGCGTGACGAAGCAGCACCGGACGTCAACGACTTCATCATGCCCGAGTGGCAGTTGCTGAAGACCGCCGATCCGGCCTCGGGCAAGTGGACGCATTATCCCGCGATCATCAAGCCGGAGAACGTCTTCGCCTGGGCCGAGCAGGCGCGCGCCTATGCGGGTCAGATCATTCAGGGGCCGGATAAGCGCTATTATCTGTACGCCCCGGTACTGGAAAAGACGAGCGATGCGCAGGACCGGTTCGCGATCGGCGTTGCAGTGGCCGACAGTCCCACCGGACCGTGGCGCGACGCGCATCCTGCAGGGCCGATCATCTCGCAGCGGGTGCCCGAGGCGAACGATATCCAGAACATCGATCCCACCGTCATGATCGACGACGACGGGCGGGTCTACATCTACTGGGGCACATTCGGAAAGCTGCGCGGCATGGAACTGGCGCGTGACATGGTTACGCCCAAAGGTGCGGAATGGAAGGTCGAGGGCGTGGACGGCTTCTTCGAGGCGCCGTGGATCATGAAGCGAAAGGGCACATATTATATGCTCTATGCGGGCAATAAAGCTGGTCCGGCATCGGACTGCACGCCTGCCGTCTACCATGCATGCATCGCTTACGGCACCGCACCTTCGCCGATGGGGCCATGGATGTATCGCGGCGTGATCCTGAGGCCGGTTTCTTCCACTACATCGCATTCCGGCGCGGTGGAATTCAAGGGGCAGTGGTATCTCGCCTACCATACGGCCGATGCGGCCGGCGGCGGGCATTTCCGCCGCAGCGTGGCGCTCGACCGTATGGAGTGGGACGATGGCGTGACGCCCGCCCGCATTCTCCCCGTCGTTCCGACCCGGCGCCTCCAGCCGCCCATCCTGCCCTCACGCAACGTCGCCCGCGCGGCATGGGCGACGGCCTCGAACGATCCGGTGCCGGTGCAATTCTGGATCAGGTCGCTGAACGACGGGATCGTCAAGGCGGCTCCGTTGCCGCCGGACATGTGGGGCAGTTGGACACCGGTCAATCCGCCACGCCAATGGATCGAATACCGCTGGGACGAGCCCGTGACGATCGACGGTTCGCGCATCCGCTTCTGGAACGATCAGCCTGCGGGTTCCGGCGTCGGCGTGGCGCCGCCGAAGGTCTGGCATCTCGAATATTGGAGCACTTCGGGCAAGGACGGCTGGAAGCCAGTGCGCGCTGTCGGGCGCTATGGTGTCGCCACTGACGACTGGCAGGATATCGCCTTCAAGCCCGTCACGACACGCTGCATGCGCGCTGTCATGGATGCCGCTACGGATGGGAAGACGTATGCGGCTCTGGCGGTGCAGGAGTGGGAAATGCTGGTACCCGCTGCACGGCCGGTGGTCGTTCGCGGCGAAGGGCCGCCACCGGTTCCCTGCAACTGATCGCACGCTGCGAGAGAGCCTTTTACACGAGGTTACATGGAAAGGCGCGGGTTCAAAGCCCGCGCCTTTTTTCATAATCCGCCACTGTCGCTTCGCTGCATATTTTGTCCGACTAAAAATTCATCAACCCGCAACAATCAGCTTGACTCGATTCAGATACCATAAGAAGTATACGATATAAGTTAAGGCGTCATTCCAAGGCGCCAGACATTTCAAACAGGGGGTTTGTCATGAGATTTCACGAAGCTTTGAAGTTCTCCACGGCGCTGTCGTCAGCCATGCTCGTGCTGGTGGGTGCGCCCGCCATTGCTCAGACAACAGATGCCGCAATTTCCGAAGGTGATGCGCCCAAGGCCGACATCGTCGTGACCGGCGTGCGCGGCAGCGTAGAGGCCGCGACCACCAACAAGAAGAACTCCAAGCAGATCGTAGATTCCGTCGTCGCCGAAGACGTCGGCAAGCTGCCTGACAACAACGTTCCCGAAGCGCTTGCGCGCGTTACCGGCGTCCAGATCGACCGTGCGCGCGGCCAGGGGCAGAGCGTCGTCATTCGCGGTCTGTCCGGCGCGCAGACGACCGTGAATGGCAACAACACCAACCTTGGCGACGGCCGCTCGCTCAACCTCTCCGACATTCCCGCCGAACTGCTCAAGCAGGTGGACGTCTACAAGACCCGCTCGGCGGATCAGGTCGAAGGCAGCATCGCCGGCGCCGTCAACGTTGAACTGCGCCGCCCGTTCGACATGAAGAAGGGCCTGACCGTCGCGGGCAGCATCCGCGGGTCCTACGATGATATCTCCAAGAAGGTCAGCCCTTACGGCAGCCTGCTGCTCGCCGACCGGTTCGAAACCGGCATCGGGGAAATCGGCGTTCTCGTGAACGCATCGATGACCAAGACCAACTACCGCGAGAACTTCATCGAGAGCGAATCGCCGTTCAAGGTCGCGACGACCGACGGCACTATCGTCATCCCCTACCGCGCCCAGTACGGCATCGAGCAGGGCAGCGTGAAGCGCCCGTCGATCAACGGCGTGCTGCAGTGGCGCGCCAGCGACAAGCTCGATTTCGTGATCGAGGGCAGCTACCTGGGGTCGCGTGAAATGCGGTCGGTCGAACGCCTTTACGTGCAGGACATGCAGGTCGGCACGTACAGCGACCTCGTGCTGATGCCGGACGGCAAGACGGTGAAGTCGGTTACGCTCACCAATCCGAACGGTCTCGCGGCGGGCATCGACAGCCTGTACAACACGATCCACTCGAACCTCTACACGACCAATTTCGAGGCGCACTGGCGCTCCGATCGGGTGCAGATCAACAGCAGCGTTCAGTACAACTGGTCGAACGAGGGCAACTACTTCGTCGAATCGATCATCAAGCCGGGTGTGATCCGCTCCGCCAGCGTCGATTTCGCGTCGAACCTTTACAGCAAGGGCGTGCCGTCGATCACCTTCAACGGTGTCGATCTCAACGACCTGTCGGCGTACGGTGTCGAGCGCTTCCAGGACAACCGTGGCGGCTCCAGGAACAAGGAGTTCGCCGCACAGACCGACCTGACGTTGACCGTCAGCGAGACCGGCTTCCTACGCAACCTGCAGGTCGGCGGCCGTTTCAACCAGCGCCGGACGAGCCGCTACTACGGTTACCGTGACGGCTTCCCGCGCGTAAACGGCGCCTATGCGCCGCTCAGCATGTTCCCCGGCTACGACGATGCGTCGATGGTCGGTCCCGACATCGGCGGTGCGACGACGCAGTGGTATCGTATCCCGGGCGCGGCGGTGCTCGCCAACATCGATGCCTACCGCGAACTGATCCAGCAGACAGACCCGGCGAACGCGACGCGTTTCTCCAGTATCTATCCGCCGAGCGACCAGGGGCAGACGTTCCGCTCCAACGAGAAGAACTTCGCCGCCTACGCCCAGATCAACTATGCGTTCGACATCGGAACCATCCCCGTCGATGGTCTTGCCGGCGTGCGCTACACCAACACCTGGGGTACTTCGCAGAGCTTCAACTACCGTCCTGGCAACGCGGCCAACGGCAATCAGGAGATCGTCGAGGAATCGCCGGGTTCGGGCAACTACTTCGACATCCTGCCGACCGTTTCGGCCGTGGTCCACTTCACGCCCAAGGCCCAGCTGCGCCTGTCGTACTCGACGAACGTGCAGCGCCCCGGCTTTTACGACATGCGCCCGTTCTACTCGCTCAACACGTCGTCGAACCCGCCGATCGTCTATGCGGGCAACCCCAAGCTCAAGGCCCAGCGCGAGCAGGCCTTCGACGTCAGCGCCGAGTACTACTTCGGCCGTGGCGGCCAGATCTCGCTGGCGGGCTACTACAAGAAGGCGACGGGCTTCCTGCTCTACAGCCGCGAGCAGGCATCGCGTGACGAGATGCTCTCCTACGGCATCAACCTCGACGATTACGCAGGCGCCTCGTTCGGCTACGTCGAGCAGCTGCGCAACGTCGGCGACGGCACTTTCGCAGGGCTGGAGGGCACGTTCCAGACCTTCTTCGACTTCGCGCCTGGCATCCTGCGCAACTTCGGCGTCAGCCTCAACGCCTCGCACATGATGAAGGCGCGGGTCGAATATGCTGCGGAGGAAAGCTTCCCCGGCGAGTTCGATTCCCCCAACACCTCGAAGTGGACCGCCAACGCCGCGCTGTTCTACGACACGCCCAGCTTCAGCGCCCGCGTCGCGTACAATTATCGTTCGTCCTATCGTCTGGGTGTCTGGCTGGACAATGGCGACGCCACTTATTCGCCCTATAACGGCAGCACCTCCAAGCTCGATGCGGCGGTGAACTATACGCCGGTGCCGTTTATGACGCTCTCGGTCGAGGCGTCGAACATCCTGGGCAACGACGTGTTCCGCTATCACGGCAGCCAGGAACTGCTCCCGCTGGGCGTGCGTACTCTTGCGCGCACCGTGCAGGGCAGCGTGCGCTTCCGCTTCTGATGACCCTCATGGCGCAAGACCTGTCCCTCACGCCATGACCCGAGAGCGACCGCGCCATTCCCATGGCGCGGTCGTTTTCAATTCTGCCTTCCCGCTATGCATTTCCGAAAGGATCACCGTGAAGAGACTGGCAAGTTCGCTCGCAATGGCCGGTGCTGTCGCTGTGCTGTTTGCGTTGACCTCGGGGGCTGCCGCGTCGGGTCGTGCAGCGCGAAAGCCTGAGGGGGCATCGCAATCCGCGCCGCGGCGGCCATGTGTGCTGCGTTCGAACTTGGCCGGCCCGACTGTACGTGATGATGGGCGAGTGTACTTTCGCGGGCAGCCCGATCCTCGTCGTTCCTACATCGCCGTTTTCAAGGGCGATGCCTGCCGCAAGCTGAATCCACTCGCGAGCCTGAGCGTTGAGCCAGGCGGCGATCTGGTTTGCGAAGGCGATCGGATTCGAGCAGTCATCAGCGCTTCGCAGATTCCGGGCCCCGCTTGCATCATCGATCATCTTGCCCCGTTCTCGGGCGATATCGACGATCCGGTGCCGGAAAATCTGCAGGAGTAATCTGTGTGCAGATGCGAAAAGGCCATTGCCCCGCCAGAAATAATATCGTATACGATATCTCAAGTTAACGCATAGCAGGACGAACATACATGGCAATCGGTTGGAAGGGTGTTTTCCCGGCAGTTACCACGCAGCTTCGCGCGGACCTGTCGATCGATCTGGCGGACACCCAGCGCGTCGTCGACGATCTCATCCGTGACGGTGTCACGGGCGTGATCGCGCTCGGCACCGTGGGTGAGAACAACTCGATGGAATTCGAGGAAAAGGTCCAGGTTCTCTCGGCGATCGTCGAAGTCGTCGACGGGCGCGTGCCGGTCATCACCGGCTGCTCGGAATACGACACCCGCCGCGCGGCGCGTTATGCGCAGGCGGCCGAGAAGGTGGGCGCAGACGGCCTGATGCTGCTGCCGCCGATGGTCTACGTGCCCAAGGCGCATGAACTGGTGAACCACTTCAAGGGCGTGGCGGACAGCACTGCGCTGCCGATCATGCTCTACAACAACCCGCCCGCTTACCGCACCGTCATCGACAAGGACGTGCTGGCGGCGCTGGTCGATGTGAAGAACATTGTCGCGGTCAAGGAATCCGCGCCCGACACCCGCCGCTTCACCGACTTCAAGAACGAGTTCGGCGATCGCTATGTCCTCTTCGCCGGTCTCGACGACGTAGCGCTGGAAGGGCTCTACCTCGGCGCGCAGGGCTGGGTCTCGGGCCTGACCAACGCCTTCCCGAAGGAATCGGTTGAGCTGGTCAACGCCTTCGAACGCGACGACCATGCCAAGGCGCTCGAAATCTACCGCTGGTTCATGCCGCTGCTCCACCTTGACGCCGAACATGACCTCGTCCAGTCGATCAAGCTGGCCGAGGAAGTCATGGGTCGTGGTTCGGAACGCGTGCTGCCTCCGCGCTACGTGCTTGAGGGCGAGCGCCGCGCCGAAGTGATCGCGATGGTCGAGAAGGCCGCTGCGACCCGTCCGGACCTCACCCCCTCGGCGCCCGCCGCTCTGACGGCAGCCTGAAGGAGCATCGATGCGGCATACTTTCTTCTGCATCGACGGTCATACGGCAGGTAACCCCGTCCGCCTCGTGGCGGGCGGGGCGCCGCTGTTGAAGGGCGCCTCGATGTCCGAGCGGCGGCAGGATTTCCTGGCGCGTTTCGACTGGATCCGGACCGGCCTGTGCTTCGAGCCGCGCGGTCATGACATGATGTCGGGTGGGTTCCTCTATCCACCGGTCGACCCCGCGAACGACATCGGTATCCTGTTCATCGAGACCAGCGGCTGCCTGCCGATGTGCGGCCACGGCACCATCGGCATCGTCACCTTCGGTCTCGAACACGGCCTGATCCAGCCCGCGGTGCCTGGCCGCCTGAAGGTGGAAGTGCCCGCCGGCACCATCGAGATCGCTTACGAGGTGGAAGGCGCAAAGGTCACTTCGGTGCGGATCACCAATGTCCCCGCCTATGTCGCCGCGCGCGGCATCGAAGTGGACGTGGAGGGCATTGGCCCGCTCTCCATCGACGTCTCCTATGGCGGCAACTACTACGCCATCGTCGAGCCGCAGGGCGCGTACACCGGCCTCGACGATCTGGGCGCGGCGCGTATCGTCGAACTCAGCGACCGCGTGCGCGAAGCGGTGCGTGCGAAGTTCGAGCCGGTCCATCCGCTCGACCCCACCATTCGCGGGGTCAGCCATGTCCTCTGGGCTGACAAGCCGAAGCATGACGGCGCGGACGGACGCAATGCGGTGTTCTACGGCGACAAGGCGATCGACCGCAGCCCCTGCGGCACCGGCACGTCGGCGCGGCTTGCGCATCTGGCGGGCAAGGGCGCGCTTTCGGTTGGCGACAGCTTCGTCCACGAAAGCTACATCTGCAGTCGCTTCATCGGCCGCGTGGAGCAGGCGGTGACGCTGGGCGATGAGCCTGCGATCATCCCCTCGATCGAGGGTTCGGCGGTGGCGACCGGCTTCAACACCATCTGGATCGACCGCGAAGACCCGTTCTGGGCGGGCTTCCAGGTCAAGTAACCCCCCCCGACCGCCGGGCCGCGCACATGTGTGCGGCCCGGCGGCACTGTCTTCGTCGAAGAGGTCTGCCATGTCCCGCGCGCTACGCCGCCTGTCCCTGTCCGGCGTCCTTGCGGGCGTATTGCTTTGCACTCCGGCGCTCGCGGCGCCCACTCGCGAGCAGATCGATCGCTCGGTTGCGCTGCGCGAGGACTGGCAATACCTCACGCGCGAAATCGCCTGGCCTGCGCACTGGACGCCGGATTCCACCGCATTCACGTATCGCAAGACCGTGGAGGGCGGGTTCGCGTTCGAGACGGTCGATGCCGCGACGCTGAAGAAGTCCCTCGCCTTCGATCACGAACGGCTCGCACGCGAACTGACGCGGGCGCTCGGCCGTCCGGTGCAGCCGCTGCGCCTGCCCTTCGCCGAGTTCGATTATGCCGGTGACCCGCAGGTCATCACCTTCTGGCTGGATGAGGAGGGCTGGCGCTGCACATTGGCGGACTACCGCTGCGAGGCACAGGTCAATGCCGGTCGCCCGCGCGGGTTCGGCGTGGTGCGCGACTTGTCGGTCCCGGCGGACAACCATCCGCGCCTGTCGCCCGATGGCAGCCGCGAGGCGTTCGTGGAGGGCGACAACCTCGTGGTGCGCCGCAAGGGCGGCGATCTCGTAAAGCTCAGCACGGACGGTTCGGCGGGAGACTTCTACGACCCCGAGACGATCGCGTGGTCGCCGGACAGTCGCCATCTGATGATCTACCGCGTGCGGCCGGGCTACGCGCGCCATGTGCTGCGGGTGGAAGCGGCACCGCAAGGACAATTGCAGCCGGTGCTGCGCAGCCAGCTCTATCCCAAGCCCGGCGATGCGGTGGATATCGAGCAGCCGGTGCTGTTCGACGTCGAGAGCGGGCGGCAGACGGTGATCGATCCCGCGCTGTTTCCCAATGCCTATGAACTCTCCGCGCCGCGCTGGCGGCCGGATGGCCAAAGCGTCGCTTTCGATTACGTGCGGCGCGGTTTCGGGCAGGCGCGGATCGTCGCGGTGGATGCCGCCACCGGCAAGGCTCATGCGGCCGTCACCGAGGATGCGCGCACGTTCGTCTATGCCGATCGCCGCTTCGCCTCGGAACTAGGCAAGGCGGGCAACGAGATCGTCTGGGCATCCGAACGCGACGGCTGGAATCACCTCTATCTGATCGACGGGCGCACGGGCCGCGTGAAGAACCGCATCACCAAAGGCGACTGGGTGGTGCGTGATGTCGTCAGGATCGACGAGGACAAGCGCCAGATCTGGTTCGCCGCCAGCGGTATGAACGCAGGCGAGGATCCATACTTCCGGCACTACTATCGCGTCGATTTCGACGGGCGCAACCTTGTCCCACTGACACCGGAGGGGGCCGACCATGTCGCCAGTCTCTCGCCGGACGGGCGGTTCCTGGTCGATACCTATTCGCGGGTGGACCTGCCGACCGTCAGCGTCCTGCGCCGCGCGGCTGACGGCGCGCCGGTCTCGACCGTGACCAAGGGCGATATCACGCGCCTTGCCGCTGCGGGCTTTCGTGCGCCTGAAGTGTTCAGCGCGAAGGGGCGTGACGGCAAGACCGATATCTGGGGCCTCGTCGTGCGTCCGCGCGACTATGACCCGGCGAAGAAGTATCCGGTGATCGAGAACATCTACGCTGGTCCGCACGACAGCTTCGTGCCCAAGCAGTTCTGGCCTTTCGGCTACCATTCGGGCGGCGACAAGGTGATCGGCATGCAGGCGCTGGCCGACCTCGGCTTCATCGTCGTGCAGATCGACGGGATGGGCACGGCCAATCGTTCCAAGGCGTTCCAGGACGTGGCGTGGAAGAACCTGCAGGATTCCGGCTTCCCCGATCGCATCGCCTGGCACAAGGCCATGGCCGCGCGTGATCCGGCGTACGACATCAGCCGCGTCGGCATCTACGGAGCCTCGGCGGGCGGACAGAGCACGCTGAACGCGCTGCTGTTCCACGGCGATTTCTACAAGGCGGGGGTCGCCATGGCGGGCTGCTACGACAACCGCATGGACAAGATCAGCTGGAACGAACAGTGGCTCGGCTGGCCGGTGGATGCCAGCTACGCCGCCGCGTCAGGCGTCGATCACGCCGCGAACCTCAAGGGCAAGCTGTTCATGATCGTCGGCGAGCAGGACAGCAACGTCGATCCTGCATCGACGATGCAGGTGGTCGATGCGCTCATCAAGGCGGACAAGGACTTCGATCTGCTGGTCGTCCCGGGCGGCGAGCACAGCGTCGGCCGCTCCAGCGGGCCGATCGACTATGTGACGCGCCGCCAGTTCGATTTCTTCGTGCACGCCCTTCAGTAAGGCGCGCCACGCCCCCCGCGAACGATACGAGAGGATACCGACATGCGCTCCGTCCACACCAGCATGGCGGCGCTTGCCGCATGCCTCCTTGCCAGTCCCGCCCTTGCAGACGCACCTGCGGCGGAGTGGGAGCAGCCTGAAATCGTCCGGCAGGGCGCGGAGCCGATGCACACCACCTTCGACGGCTTCGAAAGCCGCGCGGGTGCGCTTTCGCGCGACGTGGGCAGATCGCGCTATCACCTCTCGCTCGACGGGGACTGGAAGTTCCAGCTTTCCGCCACGCCCGAGACCCGCCCGGCGGACTTCTTCCGGCCCGATTTCGATGTGAGCGGATGGGGCACCATGAAAGTCCCCGGCATCCTCCAGGCCGAGGGGCATGGTCGCCCGGTCTTCGTGGGCAGCGGCTATCCGTTCCCGCGCAATCAGCCGAAGATCGAGCATAGCGTCAACGAAGTCGTTTCCTACCGGCGGGACTTCACCGTGCCGCCACACTTCGCCGGGCGACGCCTGCTGCTGACGATCGGCGCGGCGGGCGCGGCGTATTACGTTTGGGTCAACGGGCAGCGGGTGGGCTACTCCGAGGATTCCAAGCTCCCGGCCGAGTTCGACGTCACGGCCTACGCGCATGCGGGCAACAATACCGTGGCGATCGAACTCTACCGCTTCGCTGACGGCAGCTACCTTGAAGATCAGGACTTCTGGCGCGTCAACGGGATCGAGCGCAGCGTCACGCTCTATTCCGCGCCGCCGACGCATATCCGCGATCTCGTCGTCGATGCCGGGCTTGAGAACGGCTACCGCGACGGCAGCCTCAGTGTGAAGGTCGATCTGGGCGGCAAGCCTGCCGCCATGCGCGTGCGCATGGCGGTGCTGGACGGCAAGCGGCAGGTGCTGACGCGCGAAATGGCCGGGCAGGGCACGCTGTCCCTTGCCGCCACGCTGTCCGGCGTGCGGACATGGACGGCGGAAGCGCCCAACCTTTACACGCTGCTGGTCGAACTGCTGGACGGGCAGGGCAGGCTGGTGGAAGCGACCAGCCGCCGCATCGGGTTTCGCACGGTGGAAGTCGCCGGGGGCGAAGTGCGCGTCAACGGCAGGCGCATCATGATCCGCGGCGTCAACCGGCACGAGCACGACCCGCACACTTTCCGCATCGTTTCCGAAGCGACGATGCGCCGCGACATCGAACTGATGAAGGCCGCCAACGTCAACGCCGTGCGCACCAGTCACTATCCCAACGATCCGCGCTGGTACGACCTCGCCGACGAATACGGCCTCTACGTGATGGACGAGGCGAACATCGAAAGCCACGGCTACCTCTCGCTGTCGCAGGAGCATGGCAACGATCCGTCGTACCTCCTCGGCAACGACCCGAAGTGGCGCATCGCCCATCTCGACCGTGTCAGCCGCATGGTGGAGCGGGACCGCAACCATCCCTCGATCATATTCTGGTCGCTCGGCAACGAGACGGGTATCGGCGACAGCTTCGAGGCGGCGGCGAAGTGGGTGAAGGCGAGCGATCCGACCCGCCTTGTCAGCTTCCTCGGCTGGAGCATGAGCAACTGGCGCCACCCGACCAACGCCTACGTCGATATCTTCGCGCCGATGTACGATGACGTGCCCAAGATGCTGGACTACGCCGCCGACCCCGCCTTCGTCCAGCCGCTGATCCTGTGCGAGTACGCGCACGCGATGGGCAACAGCCTTGGCGATCTGGCGGGGTACTGGGCGGCGATGCGCAGCCATCCCAAGCTGCAGGGCGGCTTCGTATGGGACTGGGTGGACCAGACCATGCTGCTGAAGGACGCCGAAGGGCGGGACTACTGGGCGCAAGGAGTGGACTTCGATCCGGACCCCGCCGCGCCCGGCGTCCATGGGGATGACAGTCCGGTCGGCGACGGCGTGATCCGGTCCGACCGCACGCCCGATCCTGAATACTACGAACTGGCGCACGTACAGTCGCCGGTGGCGTTCATGCAGGACGCGGGCGGTTACCGCGTGGTCAATCGTCACGATCATATCGACCTTTCCGGCTTCACGCTGGACTGGGCAGTGACCGAAGACGGCGTGGAGACCGCGCGCGGCACCTTGCCCGTGCCTGCGGTTGCGGCAGGCGGCAGCGCACCGCTTGCGGTCCCTGTCCCGGCGGCGACGGGAGCCTCGGCCGAGCGCCTGTTGACTCTGCGTGCCAGGGCGAAGGCGGGCACGGTGCCGACGCAGCCTGCAGGGCACGTCGTCGGTTGGGAGCAGTTTGTGCTGTCACCGGGCCCCTCGGTGGATGTTCCGGCTGGCGCTGTTGTGCCGCAGGAGGACGACGGTGCTTTGCGCCTCACCGCAGGCGATGCGGTGCTGGAGATCGACCGCGCCACCGGCCTCGTGCGGCGCTACGCAAGGGGCGGCACGGTCCTGCTGACCGGCGGCGCGCCCAACTTCTGGCGCGCGCCGACCGACAACGACGTCGGTGCGGCCGTGCCCAAATCCCATGCGATGTGGCAGCATTTCTCGCGGAACCGCCGGGTGGAATCGGTCACGCGGGACGGCGACGCAATCGTCGTGCGGCATGACATGGGCGTGGGCTCGGTGAAGATGGAGACCCGCTGGACGATGGCGGCGGACGGCACCGTCGGCGTCACCGCGCGGTTCGAACCGGTGCGCGATACGCTGCCCGATCCTCTACGCCTTGGCCTTGCCTTCGAGATGCCGCCGGTGCTCGACACCGTGCGCTGGTACGGGCGCGGGCCTCAGGAGACGTATGCGGACCGCAAGAGCGGCGGCATGATCGCGCGCTGGGGCGGCAGGCTGGCGGACCAGTACCACGGCTATGCCCGCCCGCAGGAGAGCGGCAACAAGACCGACGTGCGCTGGATCGAATTGGCCGGCGGACATACCGGCCTGCGCGTCACGGGCGCGCAGCCGCTTTCGGTCAACGCGCTGGCGTTTCCTTACGCGGACCTCGATCTGAAAGCCCCCGGCAAGGCGCATAGCTCGGACATTCGCCCGCATGGCAACGGCACGCTGCTGATCGATGCCGCGCAGGCCGGGGTCGGCGGCGATACCGGCTGGAGCCTCGATGGCCGTGCGCACATGCCCTACCGCATCGCGTTGCAGCCGGTGACCTGGTCGTTCACCATCGGCAGGCCCTGAACAAAAAAGACCCGCCCGGCTCCTTGGAACCGGGCGGGTCACTCCGCGGGCGACGGCGCTCGATGGGTGAGGGTAGGCCGCCGCCCGTCTTTCGGATCAGAAGTTGACCGTGGCCCCCACGAAGATCGTGCGGCCCAGCGCGTCGTAGACGCCCGGATACGTATTGCCGTTGCCGAACAGCTGGAGCAGCCCGGCCGAGAGTGCCGGCGGATCCTTGTCGAACAGGTTGTTCACGCCCGCGCGCAGGGTGAGCCGCTTGTCGATCGTCTGGGTCAACGACAGGTCGATGTAGTTGTAGGGCTTGATCTTGCTGTTCACGACCGTCTGCGGCGCGCTCAGCAGCGGGTTGTCGGTCAGGCTCGACAGCGTGGTGCCGCCGATGTGGCGCCACGACAGCGAGACCACGGTGTCGCCCGGAGCCATCCAGGTGAACCGCGCGACATGACGCCATTCGGGGGAAGGCTGGCCGCAGGTATAGCCGAACAGGCCCTTGCAGTCGTAGGAACCCAGGCCCGGAACCGGCTGCGACACCTGGTTGATGAGGTAGGTGCCGACCACGCCCACGTTGATGCGTCCGGCATTGCCGATGTCGAACGTGTAGTCGGCGTTGATGTCGATGCCGGAGGTCTTGAGATAGCCGGTGTTCATCGTCGTGGAGACGATGTAGCCCGCGTTCTGGCCGAACAGCGCGCCCGAGCGCGAGTCACGTTTGAACAGCCCGCAGAAATACGGATCGCCGGTTTCCGCGCACTGCCCGATGATGAGCGAAGGCGCGATCGAGCCGATGTAGTCCTTCACCTTGATGTTGTAGTAGTCGATCGACAGCGAGAAATTGCGCAGGAATTTCGGTGTGATGACGACGCCTGCGGTGTAGGTGTCGGCGGTCTCGGGCTTGAGCGCCAGATTGCCGCCACCGAGCGCCGAACAGGTCGCTGCCGGGCATTCGACGATACGGCCGTACTGCGCCGCCGTCACCCCGGTAAGCTGGCAGATTTCCAGCGACGCGCTGGGGTTGGCGCCCGCACAGGGATCCTGCGCCGCGACGTTGCCGACCGACTGGGATGCGAACAGCTCGCCCACGTTGGGCGCACGGATGGCACGGTTATAGCTGGCGCGGATACGCAGATCGTCGATCGGCTGCCAGCTCAGTTCGCCCTTGTAGGTCCAGACATTGTAGCTCGAGCCGTAGCCGGTCGAGTTCTGCTTGTTGTCGTAGGACGAATAGCGCAGGCCGCCGTTGATCGTCAGCGAGCGGAAGAACGGCTTGTCCTCGATCAGCGGCACTTCGATTTCGCCGTAGAACTCGGTCACGCTGATGATGCCGTCGGAATTGACGGTGCCGTTCTGCTGCGCGACTTCGTCGGCGGTGAAGTTCAGCGTCTCGCGGCGGCGCTCGGCGCCCAGCGCAATGGCGACGCCCTTGGTGGCCCAGGGCAGAGTGACGCCCATCTGACCGAGGTCGCCGCTCAGCGTACCGGAGAAGACGCTCAGCGAGTTGCGCGAGGCGGTGTTGCTTTCGCCGAACAGGTAAGCGGCCTGCTCCGCCGTCACGCCGCCGGGCTGGAAGACGTTGACGGGAATGCAGTCGGGATCGGTTCCGTCGATCACCGAGCGGCAGGTTGGCACGCCGTTGACGCTGATCGCGTTGAGGGCGCGACCGGCCTTCACCTGGTTCACGTCGTTGAGGTACGTCTCCTTGTACTTGACCAGCGAGTACATGTAGTTGACGTCGTAGCTGAACCCGATGCCCAGGTCGCCGCGCAGGCCGGCGGTGTAGCGAAAGTCGTTGAAGCGTAAGTTGTCCCGGCGCGGGGCCACATCGGTGCGGTAGGCGACCAGCGCGTCCTCGGTGGTGTTGGTGCCCGCCGCGCTGCCGCAGATCGTCTGGAGCTGGCTGGCGCTGGCATAGGGGTTGTTGCAGGAAATCGGGAACGCGGTCCCCAGCCATATCGCGGAAGGCGCGACTTGCGAGAACGTCTGGTCGTGCATGTACATGAAGCTGCCGTAGAGTTCGGCCGCCTTGCTGAATTCGAAGTGTGCGAAGCCACCAGCGGTGATGCGCTCGTCGGAACGCTGGAAGTAGCTGTCGGGCGCGTAGTTGTAAGCGTAGGAGTTGTCGTAGGGCACCAGCGTGCCGTCGCCATTGCGGTTGTTGACCAGCGTCTGGCCCTGGAAGGCGCTCTTGTCCGACAAAGGAACGAAGGAGCCGAAGGGCGAGTTGCTCGAACCGCCACAGAACAGTTCGGTGCCGTTGTTCTGGTCCTGCAGCGCGCAAGAAGACACGTCGCGGGTGGACTGGCGCACCGGGCTGAAGCTGCGGTAGCCGCCGTAAACGGTGATGTTGCCGCGCCCGTCGGCGAAGTTCTTGCCCGCCGAAACGGTGATATCCTGCTTGCCGCCGTCGATCACCGAACTGGGCGCCAAGTCGTAGCCCTTGGTGCTGAGCAGGCTGCGCATGGCGGAATTGTTGTTGTTATGCTGCGCGAAGCCGGTCTGCATATCGACGCGGACGCCGTCGAGGTTCTTCTTCAGCACGAAGTTGACGACGCCCGAAAGCGCGTCCGAACCATAGACCGCAGAGGCGCCGCCCGACATCACGTCGACGCGCTCGACTAGGCTGCTGGGCAGGAAGCTGAGGTTGACCGCCTGCGAAGGCATCATGCGCTGGCCGTCGATCAATACCAGCACGCGGTTCGATCCAAGGTTGCGCAAGTTGATCTTGGAGGTGCCATCGGAACCGTTGGAGACGTTCTCGTTGGCGTCGGCGGTAAACTGCGGGAGGCGGTTGAGCACCTGCTCCACGGTGGTCGCGCCCTGGTAGCGGAATTCTTCGGAACCGACGATCGTCTGCGGGCTGTTACTTTGCAGGTCGGCGCGCTTGATGCGGGTGCCGGTGACGACGATGTCGTTCGCGGGTGCGGCCTCCGCGCCGTCGGCAGGCAGGTCCTGCGCCTGCGCGGTGCCGGCGACAAGTGCCGCCAGCGCAACCGCGCAATAAAGTTTCCTGTGATGACCCCTCATGAATGTCACTCCCTTGTTGATGCCAGGAGGATGCGTCATCTAGTCGGACAAGTCAAATATAGTATACGAAATATCGTAGATTTGTGACGAGACGTGTGTGCCGCAGGATGCGCCGCGTCGAAAGAGGCTCCCACGCGGCGCCGGGGCTTATTTTCCAGAGAGGACGATTAGCGCCGCGCCGCGCGCCGGGATGGCGTATGCTGTCGCTGGTCGCGGCGAAGTCGCGCCCGACCATGCATCCTGCACTTGCGTGATTTCGCGTAATCCTGCGTCCTGGGCCGTGATGGCGAGCGAGACCGCAGCATCTCCGCGATTGAACAGCGCCAGCGCGACGCGCCCGTCGGCGAGCGGCTTGGCCCAGACCTCGGTCGCACCGTCCTTGCGCACGGCCTTGCCCTGTACGCCCCTGGCGTCCTGATCGATGGCGATGACGCGCCTGTTGGTGAGCATCGCCAGCGTTTCCGGCGAGGTTTCACGCAAGTCATGGCCCATCATCAACGGCGCGGCGGACATCGCCCACAGGGTCATGTGGGTGCGGTATTCGTCTGCGCTCATGCCGCCGTTGCCGACTTCGAGCATGTCCGGGTCGTTCCAGCCGTGCGGGCCGGCCCAGTCCGGATTGCCGTTCTTGTCGAAGCCGATCTTCGCCATCGTGGGGTAGTCGTCGGTGATGTCACCGGTCGTGCGCCACAGCTGGCCACCGACGTCCCGGCCCCAGCGGCCCACGTCGAAACGGCCGTATTCGCACAGGGAGAAGATGAAGTCGCGCCCCGTCGCCTGCAGCGCCGCGCCCATTTCATGGTAGCTGCGCTGGACGGTGTCGGCATCGGCATAGAACCATTCGCCGGAGCACAGATCGTACTTCAGGTAGTCGAAGCCCCATTCCGCATACGTCTTCGCATCCTGCTGGACGTGGCCGTAGCTGCCCTCGTACCCGGCGCAAGTGCGCGGCCCCTGCGAAGAATAGATGCCGATCTTGAGGCCCTTGGAATGGACGTAGTCGGTCAGCGCCTTCATGTCCGGGAACTTGGCGTTGGGCTGGAGCACGCCATTGGGGTCGCGCTTGCCCTGCCAGCCGTCGTCGATGTTGACGTAAGTATAGCCCGCGTCGCGCAGGCCAGTGGAGACCATAGCGTCGGCCATGGCGCGTACGGTCTTGTCGTCGATGTGTTCGGCGAACTTGTTCCAGCTGCTCCAGCCCATCGGCGGCGTGGCGGCGAGCGTTTTGGGGATCGGCGCGCCGAGCGCGGGCAGGGCGGTGAACCTGAAGGCGCGCGCCTTTGCGTCCTTCGCAGTGCCGGGGCGGCCGAAGCCGTCTACCTCGGATTCCCAGATCTGGCCCTTGAGGTGGGCTTTCCCGGCTTCGAGCGTGACGCTCCAGTCGCGGGTGGGATGCTCGCGATCGTTTATGTTGCGGGCAGTGAAGCGCAGCACGCCGTTCTCGACGTGCGGATCCTGCATCTCGACCGGGCCGTACCACTGGGTGGTGACGCTGCCGGTGATCTTCCCGCCCTTCGAGGCCACTTCCATCATCGTGACGCCGGGATTGGGCCCGAGTTTGGGTTGGCCTTCATCGAACAACCAGACGCCGTCATAGGCGCTCTTTGCAAGGGCGGGAGCGGCGGAAAGGCAGGTGCCGACAAGGGCTGCAGCGGCGAACAGGGCGCGCGACATCGCGATCTCCTTTGAAGGGAAGACTGGGAAACGAAAAGGGAAGGGGGCTTCAGGCTCCGGCGGCGGCCGCCTCGCGCCCGGCTTCGCTGCGCAAACGGCCGTAGAGCACGTAGACCACAAGGCCGATGACATTCCACGCACCGAAGCGGATCAGCGTGCTGCTGGGCAGGCTGAACAGCAGGTAGGCGCAGCCCAGGATCGTCAGCGTGCCGACCAGCATCGGCTTGGGACAGCGGAACAGGCGGGGCAGGTCGGGGCGGCGACGGCGCAGGATCATCAGGCAGGCACCCACCGACATGAAGGCGATCAGGGTTCCCGCGTTGGCCAGTTCGGCGATCTCGTCGAGGCGGAAGATCCCCGCGACGACGGCGATCGAAATGCCGGTCATCAGCGTGATGCGCGTGGGAGCGCCGGTGCGCGGACTGACCTTGGCGAGCGCGCGGGGCAGCAGCCCGTCGCGGGCCATGACGAAGAACACCCGGCTCTGCCCGTACATCATGACGAGGATGACCGACGGCAGCGCCAGCACGGCGGCAAGGGCGATCAGATGCGCGGCAACCGGCTGGCCGAGACTGCGCAGCACGAGCGCCAGCGGCTCCGGCGAGTTGGCGAGCTGCTGGAACGGAAGAGCGCCGATCGCGGTGACGGCGACGGCCATGTAGATCAGCGTGCAGACGACCATCGAGCCGACGATGCCGATGGTGAGGTCACGCCCGGGATTCTTGGCTTCCTCGGCGGAAGTGGCGACCGCGTCGAAGCCATAGAAGGCGAAGAAGACGATGGCGGCGGCGGCCATGACACCGCGCTTGTGGCCCTCGATCTCGGTGCTGGCGAAGCCGTAGGGCATGAACGGCTCAAGGTGGCCGGACTGGAACGCGGGCAGCGCCATGATGACGAACACAGACAGTGCGGCCAGCTTGATGATGACGAGGACGATGTTGAGCGTCGCGCTTTCACGGGTTCCCGCGATCAGCATGCCCATCACGCCCAGCGCCACGAGCACGGCGGGCAGGTTGACGATGCCGCCGCCGTGCGGCCCCACCAGCAGCATGTGCGGCAGGTGTATCCCGGCGGATTCTATCCAGCCGACCAGATAGCCCGACCAGCCCACCGCGACCGTCGAGCAGGCGAGCGAGTATTCGAGGATCAGGCTCCAGCCCACGATCCAGGCGATCGTCTCGCCCATCGCGGCGTAGCTGAAGGTATAGGCGCTGCCCGCTGCCGGGATCATGGTCGCCATTTCGGCATAGGCCAGCGCAGCGCAGGCGCAGACAGCCCCCGCGATTGCGAAGGCGAGGATCACTGCCGGGCCGGCACGCTCGGCACCGACGCCGGTGAGGGTGTAGATGCCCGTGCCGACGATCGCGCCGACGCCCAGTGCGATCAGGTGCGGCCAGCTCAGGGTTTTGGCCAGGGAATGCCCGGATTCGCGTTGCGACAGTCTTTCGATGGATTTTCGCGGTCCGAGCATAAGGTCCCCTGAAGTTTTATGTTTCAGCCGGTCTGGCTGGCTGTGAAATGGGCGCGCAAATCGTCCAGAGTGCTGGCAATGTGCGCGGTAAGCAGGTCTTTCACCGTGTTCGCGTCTCCGGCGAGCCAGGTGTCGAGCAGTTCGCTGTGTTCGTTGTGCGCGCGGTCGCCGCGCCCGGCGGGCTCCAGGTGCGCAATGACATAGCGCTCGGCCAGCACTTCAAGGCGCTCGACCAGTTGGGTGGTGAGCAGGCGCTTGCCCGGGCGCACCAGCGAGACGTGGAATTCGCGGTTACGCACAGCGACTTCGGCGCGATCCCCCTTGGCGGCGGCATCGAGGATATCGAAGGCGCGGCGGGCGGCTTCCTTGTCGCTCTCGTCCGCGCGGGCGCAGGCATAAGCGGCGGCAGCGGGTTCGGTGGCGAGGCGCAGGAGGTAGATTTCCTCGGCCTGATCCTGTGACATCGGGCGCACGAACCAGCCGCGATTGGCTTGGCTGGTCAGCAGCCCTTCGTGTTCCAGGCGGGCCAGCGCCTCGCGCAGCGGGATCTTGCTGACACCCAGTTCGGCGGCGAGGGCATCCTGGCGCACCGGCTCCATGACGGGGAGCTTGCCCTCTACGATTCTCTCCCGGATCACGTCGAAAATGCGTTCGGCAAGCGTGCGGACGACGATAGTCATCTGTGGATCTCCATACGGTTCTCGGCGCGGCGATGGCGCCGGAGCAAATTACCGTATACCGTAGATGATTGGCGATCTGCCTGCAATCGCTCCGCTTGTACTCTGACCGCGTGATGGTCCGGCAGGTTCCGCCCGAGGTCCACCATCCCCGCACACAAGGGTACCATAAAGGCACTCAGGAGTGCCATGGCGGCAGGTGGATAGACAGCTGGGCGAAGCATCTTGCGCATCGAGCCTTGTACGAAAGGATGGCGATTGATATATGGTATACGATATAGTCCGACAAATGCAATGGAGTTTTCGTGGGGGTGATCGGTATTGTCGGCGGCGGGGTCGTCGGGTTGTGTGCAGGGCTGGACCTGCTTGAAGCCGGACATAGCGTCGCCCTCATCGATGACGACGTGCGGGGGCACGCGGCATCATGGGGCAATGCCGGTCATATCGCCGTGGAGCAGGTCGAGCCGCTGGCGTCGATGGACATGGTGCGTACCTTGCCAAGCCGTCTGTTCATGCGCGGCGGCCCGCTGGCCTTTCCGCCCGGCGCGATGGCGCAGTGGGTGCCGTTCGGATTGAGCCTGCTGGCCGCGGCACGGCCTTCGCGTTTTCGCGCTGGTTGCGAGGCTATGCGGCCGCTGATGGCCGAGGCGCTGCCGGCCTGGGCGGGGCGGGTCGAGCGGATCGGCGTGCCGGAGTTGCTGCATACGCAGGGCCATTTCATACTGTGGCACGGCGACGAGGCCGCACGGACAGGACAGGCCGCCTGGGACGCCGCCGAAACGGGCACCGCGCAAGTCCATCCCGCTACGTCCGATGAGATCGCGCGGCTTTCCGCCCTGTGCCGAGAGCCGATCGCGGGAGCCGTGCGCTTTTCGGGCACTGCGCAGATATCCGACCTCGGCGATCTGCGAGCAGTGCTGCGCTGCGCTTTCGTCGAGGGCGGGGGTACGTTGATGGAGGCGAAAGCCGAAGTCGCGCTCATCGATGGTCGCGCGCGGATTGCCGGGCTCGATGCGGACCGGGTGCTGGTCTGCGCGGGCGTCCGATCGCGCGCGATCATGGAGGGGCTCGGCCATGTCGTCCCGATGATCGCCGAACGCGGTTATCACATCCGCGCGCAAGTGCGCGAAAGCGACTGGCCCGCAGACCTGCCTCCGCTGGTGTTCGAGGACCGCGCGATGATCGTCACCCGTTACCGCGACACGTTGCAGGCCGCCAGCTTCGTGGAACTGGGCCATCCCGACACGCCCGCCGACCCGCGCAAATGGGAGCGGCTGGAACGGCACGTCGCGCAGCTCGGCCTGCCTGTTTCGGGGCCGTTCACGCGCTGGATGGGGTGCCGCCCGACGCTGCCGGACTACCTTCCGGCGATCGGTCGCTCGACGAAGGCGAATAACCTCTTCTATGCCTTCGGGCATCAGCACCTCGGCCTCACGCTGGCGCCGATAACCGCGCGGCTGGTCGCCGCGATGATCGGCGGTACGCCGCCCGTCATACCGCTGGCGCCGTTCGACATCGCACGTTTTGCATAAGGAATTGACGACATGATCGGTGGATCGACCGCAGAAACCGAACTCGCCCGGCTCTCCCCCTGGGACGACCGCGCTCCCGCCATCGCCCCGGCCGAGCGCGAAGCCCGGATGGAGCGCGCCCGCGAACTGACCGAAAAGCTCGGCGCCGATGCGCTGCTGGTCGATGCGGGTGCATCGTTGCGCTACTTCACGGGCCTTCCCTGGGGCCAGACCGAGCGCCTGGTTTCGATGCTGCTCGCGCCCGGCCGCACGCCGATCATGATCTGTCCGCACTTCGAGATCGGCACGCTGGAGGCCGATCTGGCGGTGCCCGTCGAGATCAGGTCATGGCAGGAGGACGAGGACCCGGTGGCACTGGTGATCGATGCCCTTAGCGAGATCGGTGCGAAGACGCTGGCGATCGACCCCGAACTGCCGTTCCACTTCGCCGAGCGCATCCGCGCCGCCGGGACCGCGCGGTTGATCGACGCCATGCCGGTGGTCAAGCAGTGCCGCATGGTCAAGTCCGCCGCAGAACTGGCGCTGATGCAACAGGCGAAGTCGATGACGCTGATGGTCCAGCATGCCGCCGCGCGCATCCTGCGGCCCGGCATCCGCCAGAGCGAGGTCGTCCGCTTCATCGATGCCGCGCATCGCCGGCTGGGCGCGAGCGGATCGAGTTTCTGCATCGTCCAGTTCGGGGAGGCGACGGCCTATCCCCATGGCCTGCCCGGCGATCGCGCGCTGCAGGAAGGACAACTCGTCCTCGTCGATACCGGCTGCACCGTCGAGGGCTACCATTCGGACATCACCCGTACTTATGCTTTCGGTGCAGTGTCGGGGGACATCCAAGATATCTGGGCGATCGAAAAGGAGGCGCAGCAGGCCGCCTTTGATGCGGTCCGCCCTGGCGAGCCGTGCGAAAGCGTCGACCATGCCGCGCGCGCCGTGCTGGCGAAAGCCGGTCTTGGCCCTGACTACGCCTTGCCCGGACTCCCACACCGCACGGGTCACGGCATAGGGCTGTCGATCCACGAGCCGGCGTATTTTGTACGCGGGGACCGAACATTGCTGGAGCCGGGTATGTGCTTCTCCAACGAACCGATGATCGTCGTCCCCGGTCGTTTCGGGGTGAGGCTGGAAGATCACATGTACGTGGCGGACGGTGGCGCCCGCTGGTTTACCGAGCCGCAAGCCAGGATTGATAAACTCGCGCTCTGACACGGGCCATCCAGCGATGTGCGCCCTGCCGGAATGGCCATCCGGCAAGTCCGAAACGAACTTGCCGGTAGATGAGAAGCGGCGCACTTAGCGGCCCGCTTGTCGATCAGCGTAGTCGCGGTCTGATCGTTCTGCTCAGAATGCTTCGGTGATCGGCGTGGCGGTCACGGTAAGGAAGCACTTGCAGGAGCATATCGCGCAATCGGCTCGCATGATGGCGACCGTCGTTATGTCCGCAACGGGGCGTTGCTTGACTGGCAGCTTTTCTCGCGTCAAGTGACCGAGTCTAACCTGAACGAATGGCGGCTTCCGAGAAGCTGAAATCTGCCGTCGAATGGCGACAAGGGGCGCGTTGCTGCCCTCTGATTCAACTGAGCACCGACCGAGAACAGCACATCAACCGCTTATATTATCCGGCTGCTGGCGGGTAAGGCGAACGGTATAAGCAAAGCGATCTGCGGGGTGCAGTGAGACAGACACTTCTGCAAGGTCATGCGCAGTAAAGTAGTATTTCCGCACTATCTCGAGCGCATAGCTTCCTTCCTTGGCTCGAAGCTCCTCCGCTTGATGCTCCGGCACACCTGATGCAGCCAGCACTTGCTCGATATCGTTGATTGCCCGGCCTGCAGACTGCTCCACCAACTCCGAGATGGCATTTGGGTGATCCGGTAGGTGCTCCCTGACGTAGGCTGCATGCCGTTCTGGAACATATACATCGGTCCAGCAAATCGGGAGAGCGTCAGGTGTCTCGGGATCGAACCTGACATGCGAAATCTTCAGCCATTTGGAGCCCGGGCGCAGCCCCAGCTTATTGGCAAGAACAAGGCGTCGATCGCGCGGCTGCACCAGCTGCTTGGCCTCATCGATCCCACAACGGCTCCGCTGGTCAAGCTGACGCTGGCGGCGATCCGCAAGGAGAAGGGGGTGGCCCAGCGCCAGGCGGCGCCGCTGCGATTCAAGGGACCTATCTCGGACATCGAACGCGACCTGGCAAGGGGTCTCAATCTTCGTGCGCTGCTGGAAAGCTGCGATGTGGACCTCGTGGGTCTGCGCGATCGCGCCCTCCTCAGTCTGGCCTACGACACAGGGCTCAGGGCCAGCGAACTGGTCGCCGTCGAAGTCGGGCACATCCTCCCGGCCATCGACGCCGATGCGCGGCTGCTTGCGATCCCGCGCAGCAAGAGCGATAGCGAAGGGGAAGGGGCTACCGCTTTCCTCAGCCCTCGCACCGTGCGTGCGGTGAAAGCGTGGTTGGACGCGGCCGAGATCAGCGAGGGCGCACTGTTCCGGCGGGTCTTCGTGCGCCGTTACAAGGCGAGGGCCCGCGTACCCGGCCGAGACCTGACGACGCTGTCCGGGCGCGAGGCGTATGATTGGCGCAAGGCCTTGCCCAAGCCTGCCGTGGCGGCGCGTACGGAATACAGTATCGGCGATACCGCGCTTCACCCCGGCTCGATTGGGCCGATCTGGCGCGCGATCATCCGGCGAGCATTTGAGAAGGGGGCCTTGCCTGATCTGACCCGCGACGATCTTGAGCACTGGCTGAAGCGCATCAGCGGGCACTCCACGCGGGTTGGCCTCAATCAGGACCTTTTCGCGAGTGGTGAGGATTTCGCAGGCATCATGGACGCGCTGCGCTGGAAGAGCCCGCGCATGCCCCTTGCTTACAATCGCAACCTCGCTGCTGAAAATGGCGCGGCCGGACGGCTGATGAAGAAGCTGGGCTGAGCGCTTAGCAAGCCATAAGGCCCCCGGCGCCCCTTCAGAGAGCGCCGAGCCTTGCGTCAGGCCTGGGTCCGCGTGGGTTCGACAATACCGCTAGGCCGTGCGCGCGGCAGCTTTTCCGCCTTCTGGCCGTCGGCATGTTTCTTGGCGGCGTACGCGCCTGCGGCCGCGGCGATCAGCGTGAGCGGACTGAGCCGACGTAGCAGGATCGGCGCTGCGGCACCCAGAAGTGCACCGCCCGTTCCATTGAGGCCTCGCACGTGCTTCGACGCCTGGGTTCCGGCGATCGCTCCGATAATCTTGCCAATCATGCGATTGTCTCCTTCGCCAGGATCAAAGGCAGACGTCCGAAATTGTTCCTGATATTTGGGCTCGCCGATCGCGCAAGGCGAGCCCAGGGTTCAGGCGGAGGGGCCGCCCGGCGTTGCTTCTTTCGCGTCCTGAAGGGCTGCGGCGATCATCGCCGCGAGTGTCTCCTCGGCGCGGGCGCGAAGGGAGTCATCCTTGGATTCGAGATCGTGGCGAACCCACTGCGGCGCGCGCTCGATCACGGCAAGGATGGTGGAAGTCAGCAAGGTCGTCATCGCCTGCCTATGAACGCGCGGCGCGGGATGTGTCCAGCTTGTAGAAGCTCGCGGCTTTTCGCCGCCCAAAAATCGGAAAGCACTGCCGGGCGACGATCAATAGCGCAGCTACGCTTTACCGCTAATCAGAGCCGGCGAGCGCCAAGGCACATTCAGGGGAGGGGTGTGGATAACTTGGAGTATAACCAGCGCAAAATGGGTGGGGAATTGGCGGATACGCGGGGGGTTGCTCGATGTTCATCGGTGTTGGGTTTTGCTGCGACACCCAAGTCTCCGGCATGACCATCTTTGCGTGAACGGCACGGACGATCTGAACGCCGAAAAGGCTTCGAAAGAGCACGAGCGCCCATGTCCTCGGGAACGGGGTGGCGCGAAGCCTGTTTGAGAGGAGACGCATGCGGGCCTGACGGGCAAGCGGCGACGCGTGTGAAGTTGTTCAGGCCCTGGGGGCAGCGCAAATGACCGAATGGATCACCGGCATTGTCGAGAAGCTGGGGTACTGGGCCATAGCCCTGCTCATGCTGCTCGAGAATGTCTTTCCCCCGATACCCTCCGAGGTCATCATGCCGCTCGCTGGCTATACGGCGGCCGATGGCGGTCTCAACCTCGCGCTTGTCATTCTTTCCGGCACGCTTGGGACGGTTGAGGGCGCCGCCTTCTGGTGGTGGTTGGCAGGCAAGTACGGTGAGCGGAGACTGAAGGCCCTCGCGGATCGCCACGGCCGCTGGCTGACGTTGTCAGCCGATGAAATAGATCGCATCGATGACTGGTTCGATCGCCATGGCTCCTGGGCTATTCCTCTCGCGCATGTCGTGCCGGGGCTACGTACGTTGATCTCGATCCCGGCTGGCATGTTCGGCACCCGCTTCGCCCGGTTCATCGTCCT
This sequence comes from Novosphingobium sp. fls2-241-R2A-195, assembly GCF_030209485.1. NCBI lineage: Bacteria > Pseudomonadati > Pseudomonadota > Alphaproteobacteria > Sphingomonadales > Sphingomonadaceae > Novosphingobium > Novosphingobium sp. fls2-241-R2A-195. The sequence goes on along the minus strand of NZ_JARVRY010000039.1, from coordinate 6,763 downwards.
GACCACATCGGGATCGGCGGTCTGGAACAGTCTTCTGGCTGGAGCGGGATACCTTCTGGGGAAGCAGTTCTCAGCGGTTGATCGGTACCTAGGGCCTGCGGGCCTCGGGATCATGGGGGCAGTCCTGCTGTACTACATCTACCGCGTCATCACCTTCAGGCCGAGCACGAAAAATGCTTGAGGACGACATCTCCACCACCCTCATGAGGCTTGGGCTTGCGACGATTCTGGGCCTCGCTCTGGGCTTCGAACGCGAGCGCCGGGGCCACGATGCGGGCTTACGCACGCATGGACTTGTCGCGCTGAGCTCGGGAATGCTGACCTTGTCGGCGCTGGAACTCGTGGAACACCATCCAGAAGGCGACCCTGTTCGCGTCATACAGGGGCTCGCCCAGGCCATCGGCTTTATTGCCGGCGGGCTCATTTTTGTGCGCGGCGGAGATGTGCGCAATATGACCACGGCGGCAAGCTTGTGGATGGCGGCCGCTGTGGGCATCACTGCCGGGGCTGGGCAGTATATTCTCGTGCTGGCCGGTACCGCGCTCGCTCTTCTGCTGCTCGTCGCCGCGTCCCTCGTCGAACGGTGCCTTCCGCAGGAGGACGAAACCCCGGATAACCCGAAACCCACGCAAATGCCGAACCGGCGCGGCGCAGTTGTTCCGCCTACTCCTTCCGATCAGCCGCAGGAAAACGACGATTAGGCTTAGACGGAAGGCCTCAAAGACCTTGGAGAGCCCGAGCGTAATGCGGCTGCTCAAGCGATACACACAGCCTGCCTCATTCTGGTCAAATCGTTAATTCTGGATCTGTATGATCGTCTGATGGAGAGACGGACCCCATCCCCCCGCGCGCGATCCCAAGCCACCGTTTTTGCAAGGGCGGCCGATCAGTTGCTGCCGGAGGCCGTCTATCGCGATCTCGTGGCACCTCTTTTTGCCATGGCAACGCCCATACTGGGATTTGGCATTCTCTACGCGGTCGTTGGAATACTGGTCTTCGTCAGTTGGCACAGCCGAGCAGTCCTCGCGCTGGTTGTGTGCTCCAGCATTGTCACCGCCATCCGCCTTCTGATCATTCGCGGGTATCACAGGGCAGGGGGAATGACCCAGGAGGTGTCTGCGCTTCGACGATGGGAGAAGCGCTACACGTGGGCAACATGTGCCTGTGCCGGCCTGATCGCGAGCCTCAATCTGGTGGCGCTCGGAGCGCCTCATCCACTCGTCCATCTGGCCACCGTCAGCCTGATCTTCACCTTTGGCGCCGGGATCGTATCGCGCAATGCGGGCCGACCCCGGCTCTGTCTGCTTGGCCAGACGATCACAGTTGTTCCAGTCTCGCTGGGAATGCTCGTGCATGCGACGCGGATCGGTGCTTCTACCGTCACCGGGCAGTTCTTCATACTTGAGGCCATTCTGCTTCTCGTCGTGGCCGCGATGAGCATCGAATCCGTCCGACATCTTTATCAATCGGCGCTCGAGCATCTGACGACCAAGCATGACCTTGGAAACCTGGCGCGATACGATCCACTCACCGGCCTCGCCAATCGGTTGCTGGTGCGCGAATGCTTTCTGAGACAGGCGCAATCGTGCCGGGTCGATCGCCAGATCGCCATTCACTATCTCGATCTGGACGGGTTCAAGGCGGTCAATGACCAGTTCGGCCATCCCATCGGAGACAGGCTGCTGGTCCAGGTCGCCGGGCGATTGGCGGCTACGGTAAGAGGTGATGATGTCGTCGGCCGACTGGGCGGCGATGAATTTGTCGTGCTTCAGCCTGACGTTCTTCATGCGGACCAGGCGGAGCTTCTTGCGCGCCGGATTATCCGCCAACTCTCCGACAGCTACCACATCGACGATACGGAGATGCAGATTTCCGCCAGCGTCGGGATTTCACTTGCGCCGGTTCATGGTCTCGACCTCGACAGGCTTCTGCAATGTGCCGATGCCGCGCTGTACCGTTCCAAGAGGAAGGGCAAAGCGCAGGTGCATTTCTGCGATGACCCGGTGCCGGGCGACCGGGGAAGGGTGGTTGCGTAGGCCCTCGGATTGAGCGACAGACCTTGGATCCCCCCATCAAGACGTTCCGTCCGCCAAATTCAGGATTCTTGGGCACATTCTGACTTGCAAGATGTTAGTCCGAGCATGACAAGCATGCGGTCGCAAATTGTCGATCCTGATAGGCAGTCTTTGGAGCAGCATCTGTAATGGCCGAACCTGAAAATCCCGCCGATGTCACGGCATTGACGGTGCAGTTGCTGAGCGCATACCTCACCAATAATACCGTTGCTTCGGAGAACCTCGCCGATCTCATCCGCACAACGAGGGAGGCGTTGGCGCAGGATGCCGCTGCTTCAGCGCCAGCTGAGGAGCCTGAGGTGCACACGCCAGCCGTGTCGGTGCGAAAGAGTATATCGTCTCCTGAGTATCTCATCAGCCTCATCGACGGGAAGCGCTACAAGACGCTCAAGCGCCACTTGGCTGCAAATGGATTGACCCCGGAGACCTACCGCGAGCGGTACAAACTGCCGGCGAACTATCCCATGGTCGCCCCGGACTTCGCGGCCAAGCGCCGCGCCATTGCGGAGCAGATTGGTCTCGGCAATCGCCCGAAAACCGCCAGCGCCGTAGGCAATGCGGAGCCCGTTGCAGCGCCCCTGGCCGGGGCAAGCACTGAGCCTGCTGCCGAGAGCAAGCCATCGGCTGCGGAGATCCCTGCGGTCAAACCGCCAATCGCCAGGAAAGGGGCCCCGAAATCCCCAGAACCCGCAGGCAAGGCGAAGCGGAAGGCCGCTACCAAGCCAGTCAAAGCTAAAGATAATACGCCAGTTGCTGCGGCCGCCGAGGATGACAAGGTTGCTTCGGCCGAGCCAGTCGCGCCCAAGGCGAAAGGCAAGCCTAAGGGCAGTCAGACGTCCGCATCGGAAGGCGCGGCCGATCCCCGAAAGAAGCGTGCGGCGAAGAAGGACGCAGCGGCTGACGTCGCGCCGACTCCAATTGCCGAAGCAATTCCGGCGGGCGCGCCGGCACCCGCACCGACACCGGTTCGCAAGCCGCGCGGCAAGTTGGGGCTATTCGGCAAAGGACTGGCGACGCCGGGTGACGGTGATCCTGCAGCTGAGGGACAAATACCCTCTGAACCCGTGCAGACCGCTAATCCGGCCAAGGCACCGAGGGCCAAGCGGATGGCACGCGCGCCGAAAGCGACCCCGAACAACGCTGGCTGAGTTTGCGGCCCGCCCTCTCAATAATGGCCGGGCGCGCAGCGTTCGGACGTGATGGATCTGGCGGACGGCTCTAAGGGCCGCCGCCCATTAAAAGAAGAAGGAACTGCTATGAACAACAATGATCTGGCCGAGGCGATCGCCACCGATGCCGGGCTTACCAAGGCGGAGGCGCGCAAGGTCGTCGACACAGTGTTTGATGCGATCGCCGATGCGGCGGCCAAGGGCGAGGAGATTTCGCTCAATGGCTTCGGCAAGTTCAAGGTCAAGGACACACCTGAGCGCGAAGGCCGCAATCCGGCCACCGGCGAAGCGATGACGATCAAGGCCGCCCGCAAGCTGAGCTTCACCCCTGCCAAGGGCATCAAAGACAAGCTTAACGGCTGAATATTGGAAAGGCGGCGCCCCCAGCGAGGCGTCGCCTTTTGCCCGAGCTACCTGACGCTGCGCTTGCCTTGCAGTCGGTGGCGGTTAAGTGGATGCAATGACTGCATCGGACCTCGAACAGCTTTTGATTGCCCGGCTCATTCGGGAAAGCGGTGGCACATCGCAAACATGGCGGCGAGCTCTCGGCAAAATCATCGTTCGCGACGCAAAAACCTATACTCATTGCAATTGGGATGTCAGGCCCAGCGGGACAGATAGGCAGCGTTCCGCCATCGAGCGACTTCTCGACGACGTACGCCTTGAACACTCAATCGTCGTTGCCAGCTGAGAGTAGGGCGCACGGGAATGGCCGGGGCTGGGACTTGTACGAACCCGCTGCGCGGGATTGGCCTATGACCTTGATGTCGTGCGGGCCACGCCTGCGATGCGCCTGACTTGAGCGCAGGCGAGCGCAGGCAGACTCTATCGGCTCCCCTCGACCTCAGGCATCGCCAGACGGCTGAGGCGTGCGCACCGACCATGAGGTCGCCGACATCTTCCGCGCTGCTGGGCCGGCCTATCGGGCGGCCCACATCGGCCATCTGAGCCTGACACAGCTCAAGGTGATGACCGCGATCGAGAACTGCCGCACCGCTGCCTTGGGCGGTCATGTCGAGACCTGCGAGGACTGCGGGCACTGGCGCATCGCCTACAACAGTTGCCGCAACCGGCACTGCCCCAAGTGCCAGGGTGCGGCAGCGCGCACCTGGCTGGCGGAACGCGAGGCCGATCTGCTGCCAGTGGGCTACTTCCACGTCGTCTTCACGCTACCAGCGCAGATCGCCGAGATCGCCTTCCACAACAAGGCGCTGCTCTACGACCTGCTGTTCCGCATTGCGTCCGAAACCATGTTGACGATCGCGGCCGATCCCAAACATCTCGGCGCGCGCATCGGCATCACCGCGGTGTTGCACACGTGGGGTTCGTCCATGACGCACCACCCGCATGTTCACATGGTTGCCGGGTGGAGGCCTGGCCTCAGACGGGACGCGCTGGATATCCTCGCGTCCCGCCTTCCTTCTGCCAGTTCGGGTTCTGGGCAAGCTGTTCCGCCGGCTGTTCCTTACCCGGCTGACCCAGCTCCACGACAGCGGCAAGCTGGCCTTCTTCGGAACGCTCCTGCCGCTGAGCGATCGCCGGGCGTTCCAGCGTCATATCGCTCCGGTCCGCAAGAAGCGCTGGGTGGTCTACGCCAAGCCGCCGTTCGCAGGACCCGAGGCCGTCTTGGCCTATCTGTCGCGCTATACGCACCGGGTTGCCATATCGAACCGGCGGATACTGGCCTTCGATGGCGCCAACGTCACCTTGCGCTACAAGGATTACCGCCGCGATGGAGCCGATCGCCAGCGCGTCATGGCCCTCCCGGTCGACGAGTTCATCCGGCGCTTCCTGACCCATGTCCTACCGCGCGGCTTCCACCGTGTCGCGCGGCGATCTGGATGAGAAAGCGCGACAATCAAGATGAGAATCCGGTGTGTCGGGATCGGCGTAGGGCGTAGCCCGTAGCCGGTCCCGACACACCGGAGGCACTCTTTGCCGGGTGCCTGTGATGGTCGTGGTGGCCGCTATGCATCGGGTTTTCCGGGGAGGAGGACTGGACGTGTGGCCGGCCGACACATCAACGATCATCAAGTGAGGCTTTTCATGACCAACAGACGTTATGACCCCGTCGCGCTGGCGGCGGCGAAGGCCGGGTTCAGTCCGGCGACGGGCTATCGGGTTCTGCAGGACACCCAGCTGCCATCGCAGCGGCAAACACCGCGCAGCCGGCGCCGACCCGATCCGCTTGCCGGTATTTTCGATGAAGTTGTCGTGCCGATGTTAGAGGCTGCCCCGGGCCTTCGGCCCATAGCGATCTTCGAGGAGCTGCGGCGCCGATATCCCAAGACGGAGTTCGGCTCCCGGCGAACCCTGGAGAGGTGCATTCGCGACTGGCGCGCCATGAACGGGCAAGATCGCGAAGTCATTTTCCGGCAAGTGCATGAGGCCGGGCGGCTCGGCCTGTCCGATTTCACGTGCATGGACGATCTGGGAGTTTCCATCGCCGGACAGCCCCTGGACCATCTGCTCTATCACTTCCGGCTTCCTTGTGGCGGCTTCGAACACGGGCACATCATCCTGGGCGGCGAGAGCTTCGTCGCCTTGGCCGAAGGGCTGCAGAACGCGCTCTGGTCCGCAGGTGGTGCGCCGAAGCTTCATCGTACCGACAGCCTCTCGGCCGCCTTCCGCAATCTGGACGCTGATGCCAGGATCGACCTGACCAAGCGTTATGACGCGCTCTGTGACCATTATGGAATGGAGCCCACGAGGAACAACCGGGGCGTTGCCCATGAGAACGGCGCGATCGAGAGTGCCCATGGCCATATCAAGGCTGCCATAAGGGATGCGCTGCTGCTGCGCGGGAGCGCCGACTTCTCCGACCTTGCCGACTATCGCCGCTTCATCGACGAGGTCGTAAATGCGCGCAACCGGCGGCACGGCCCCGGGATCGATGCCGAACGCAAGTTCCTGCGGCCGCTGCCGGACGTGCGCACCACCGATTACGAGGAGATCCTCGTGACGGTCACATCCTCGGGCGGCTTCACGTTGCACAAGGTGTTCTACACGGTCCCATCCCGCCTGATCGGGCACCGTTTGCGGGCTCGCCTGTATGATGACCGCCTCGACCTCTTCATCGGCGGCACGAGACTCATGACCCTGCCGCGCGGACGCGCAGGCATGAACGGGAAGCACGGCCACGTTGTCGATTACCGTCACGTGATCCATTCTCTGCGCCGTAAGCCCATGGCACTGCTAGGGCTGGTCTATCGCGATAGCCTGTTCCCGCGAGAGGCCTATCGCCTGATGTTCGACCACCTGCTGGAAGTTCAGGGCGAGCGGGAAGCCTGCCGCACCACCGTCGAACTTCTGGCCATGGCTCACGAGCGTGCATGCGAAGCTGAACTCGCGGGGCTCCTGACCGAGGACCTGGCGGCGCGCCGAACGCCCTGCCTGACAACCTTGCGGGCCCGGTTCTGTCCGGACCCTGCCGATCTGCCCGAAGTCGTGGTCGAACTGGTGCAGCTCTCGATCTACGACGGACTTATCGAACAGGGAGAAGCCGCATGAACGCAACTC